>JAEORI010000288.1 GCA_016840965.1 Candidatus Thorarchaeota archaeon
AAGCTCATGTACACCAAAGTTGGCTAATGATCTAGCAACAAAACCGACATTTCCCGGATTCTCTGGACCCACAAGAATAACAACCAAGTTGGGAAATTCTACCAATCCCAATCCCTACCTATGAGCGAGTTGTAAGATGTCTCCATCCAGCAATGGGTAGTTAAGACCCACAACTCTTCTCTTAATCTTGTCATTCTCTCGAAGGATGACCGCAGAACGAAATCTCTCAACAAACAGTTCTTTGTGTACCTTTCTGGCTGCATCTTCAACAACTGAGCCCTCAGGAAGCACAATTGGTTTGTTCTCTCTTTTCTTTCCTGGTATCTTTGTGTAGACCCTAAGAATGTCGAGATGTTCGTAGAATGCCCAACTCATACCATCCAGATTCTCTTTTCTCAATGCAGATGTTGGGATAATGTCAAATCTGTGACTGTAGCTCTTTTCCAGCTCCTTGAATCTAGCCTCAGACCCCTCTGCATCCCCCTTAGTTGCGACAATCATTGCTCGAACATATGCAACACTTGAATCAAGCGCATCAACTAATTGCTCGAAGGTTGCGGGTTTTTGAAATCGTACAATTATGTTTGTGATTCTACGAGCACTGAGATATTCCTTGACCTCTTCGATGTCACCTTCAAAGTTCTGAGCACCATAAATCATATGCCCACCAAGACCCACTCTCTCGATTCTTATTGCAGACTTCTCCTTGTTGAGGCGTATTCGCGCAGCATCCAACTCCCCAAGAATAACTCTCATCTGATTCTCAATATCCTGAGAGAGGTCAACAACCAATGCAATACAGTCAGTGTTTCTAGCTACAGCCAATGCTTGGCGTCCAATTCCTGCCTCATTGCTGCCTTCAAAAACACCAGGAAGCTCCACTAATTGAATATTGATGTCCTCCAGAGTTAGCATGGCAGGAGTAGGGATTGGCGTAGTGAATGGATAGTTACCAACATCCAAGTCTGCATTTGTGACCGCATTGATTAGTGTGGACTTTCCACTATTTGTAACACCAACCAAGCAGATTTGACCAGCACCCTCCTTTCGCACAACGCCCTCTTCTGAACTGCCTGTGCGACGTGCACGATCCTGCTCTCTCTTCTTCTCTAATTGAGCTTTGAGTGTCGCTAGTTTCTTCCTATAGTCCCCAACCATTCTCTCTGCACCCTTGTGTCTGGGTGCAAGTGATAGGAGTTTCTCTAGCTCTACTATCCTCTGAGCGAGGTCTTCTGTTTCCTCGTATATTATCCGCTGTTTGTCAAACTCTGGGGTTACATTGGTAGGCAAAGAATCACACTCAGTGACTGGCTTCGCTAAAAAAAGAAAGTTTGGTATTATGAAGCTTTCTTCAGGGATTGTTTTCCATCCGATCTGCTGATATATTTGTGTCCAGAATACATCTCTCTGGTTTGATTGAAGGAACCTCGATTATCTCAGAACCCCACAACTCCAGTATTTCTTCATATGAAGATCGTATCAGTTCAATACCATTATCCATTATGAAACCTTCACCGTATTCTAGGTTTTGTGCCTTTTCAACTGCCTTTAACAGGAAGAATGAGATTGATCTCTCGTCTGGCGAAACCCGCCTCAGTGTGTTTCCTAGAAAAGATATTACGGTCAAGTCAGTCAAAGGTCCGATTGCGATTGATACAGCAACATCTACTCGAAGGCTTCCTGACAAGAACAGACCAACATTAACACATCTGCATGCGGTCACAACTTCTCCGCTATTTCGTCCTAATTTTACAGAACTCTTGTCTATTGGTAATTCATCAAACCTCACAAGATAGCGACGCACCGGCATCACCACTTCAGACGACTATTGATTACACTCCTTGGAGTCCCGGAAATCCAGGAACACCTCCTTTCCGACCACGTCGCTGCTTTCCCATATGTTTTATCATGGTCTTCATCTGTTCATGCTGTTTCAAGAGGTCTTTCACATCTTTCTGAGAAGTCCCAGAACCTTTTGCGATACGCTTGATTCTCGATGATTTGATTAGTTTAGGTTCTTCTAGCTCTTCTTTGGTCATAGAGTTCATTATGACTTCCCAACGCTTCATATTCTCCTCTTGAATCTCTGCCATACCATCAGGAAGTTTGTACTGAAGCCCCAACATCTCCATCACTTTGCCAATTGGTCCCATCTTCTTCAGTTGCTTCATCTGTGCCATCATGTCTTTCAGTGTGAATTTTCCTTTCAAGATACGTTTAGCTGCGTCTTCCTCGACCTCAATCTGCGCCTCTTTTACCTTCTCAATCAATCCCCGGATATCAGACATACCAAGAAGACGTCCAACGAACTTTGTTGGATTAAAGGGCTCAATCGCATCCATCCCTTCTCCAACTCCAATGAACTTGATGGGTGCTTGAGTTGCTGCTACCGCTGAGAGTGCACCGCCTCCTTTGGCACTGCCGTCAAGTTTTGTGACTATAATTGAACCGATATCTGTGGCTTTTTTGAAAGCAGCTGCCTGAATACCTGCCTGCTGCCCAAGAGTACCATCTACAACTAAGACAATTTCTTGAGGCTTTACACTCTTTGAGATGTCGCGCATCTCTTTGATAAGACCCGTTTCTTCTCTATGTCTGCCTGAAGTGTCCAATAGGATGAGTTCAATCCCCTTCTTCTGCATCTCTTTGACGCCCTGCTTTGCTAGTTTCGTGGCGTCCTTTTCACTCTCATCACCCCAAAATGGCACATTGGATTTCTCAGCCAACTGTTTCAGCTGACTATATGCTCCAGGTCTAAAGTTATCCGCACAAATAACGCCAGTCTTTATGCCTCTTTTCTGGTAATAACGGGCTAATTTTCCGATTGTGGTTGTTTTTCCAGATCCTTGGATACCAACCATCATGACAAGGTTTGGCTTTCCTGGATTGATTGTTAAGGGGATGGTTTTCTCTCCTAGAAAGAATGCTAAAGTATCCCATACTACACGAACAATATGCTCACGGCGGGATACTCCTCTTGGTAGTTTTTCATCTAGGGCTTGTTCCTGAACTCTATTAGTTATTGCCATCACTAGATTGACATCAACGTCTGCAACTAACAAGGCGCGTTGAATATCTTTTACGAGTTCCTTTACAAGTTCCTCATCTACTACGCTCGCACCAAAGAGCTTCTTCAGAGCTGAGTTCAGCGATTTTCCAAGTCCTTCTAAAACCAAGACACAATCACCGTCTTCAGGGAGTGCTCCAGAGGATGCTCATATCAACCTTCGCTTTTGAGTCACATATCCTAGAGGTTGACTATTCGCGCTCTTAATGATAAGGTCTAAATCCGGGTGATTAGTAGTACGAGCTCGCGTGTGATTCGAAATGTCGGAGAAAGTGGGTGCTGAGAAAATCAGAATCGTTAAAATTTCAGATGGGACCGTGATTGATCATATTAGGGCTGGAAAAGCCCTAGAGGTTCTCAAAATCCTTGGAATAACAGGTAAGGATGGAAACATAGTTTCTTTGGCCATGAACATTAGTAGCTCAAAGATATTGAAGAAAGACATCGTGAAAGTTGAGCATCGACTTCTCAAAGATGAAGAGGTTGCACGAATTGCACTTGTTGCTCCAGAGGCTACAATCAACCTTATAGAAGACTTCAAGGTCATAAAAAAGACCCGTGTCGAGCTTCCCGAGATGATTCCTGGCATCTTCAAGTGTCCAAATCAGCGTTGCGTTACGAACAAAGAGCGTGAACCAATCCACAGCAAGTATGAGGTTATTTCAAAGACGCCAGTTCAGCTAAAATGTTTATATTGCTGGACAATTGTCGAGGAGCAAGACTTCATCTCTCAATTTGCGAGCTAGTTTCCTATCTTCGCGTTCATTCCAAACGCTTTTTAGAGGACAGCTTTGCATGAGTCTAAGTCCGACTACAGTGGTAGATTCCATGTCAAGCGATAAAATTGCAGTGATTGGCGATAGGGACACAGTCACCGGATTTCGGTTGGTCGGTGTGAGCGAATGTGCTGTTCCAAAAACACCCACAGAAACACGTGATTTACTCTATCAGTACTTCAGAGACCCAACTATGGGACTCATCATCATCACTGAACCTTTAGCTGCGGAAGTGGAGGACACAATTGTTGAGCTTTCGCAGTCGCCTGTACCAGTTATATTGCTGGTGCCTGACAGAAATGGAACCACTGGCGCCTATGAAACAGTACTAAAAGAACTGATTCGCAGAGCTGTTGGAATCGAGATTAACATATAGTCCAAGATTAAACCGGAGATATTGACATTGACCAAAGTAACTGGGCGTATTGAAAGTATTGCAGGACCTGTCGTAAAATGCTCAGGTATACCTGCTGTGCGCATGTATGAGGTTGTTCGAGTTGGTAGCCAACAGTTGATTGGTGAAGTGATTGAAGTTGGAGAAGAGGAGTTTACAGCCCAGGTCTATGAGGAAACATCTGGTATTGCGCCTGGTGAACCAGTAGAGTCCACTGGCGACTCCCTTTCAGTAGAACTTGGCCCGGGTCTTTTGGGATCAATCTATGATGGTATTCAAAGACCACTTCCTGATCTTAGAGAGTTGTCTGGTGATTTCATAACAAGAGGGCTCAGTGTTGAAGGCCTTAACAAAGAAAAGAAGTGGGAGTTCAGACCTGCAGCTAAGGTAGGAGATAAGGTTGAACCTGGTGATATCATCGGTGAGGTTCCTGAAACAGGTATTATCACATCCAGAATTCTGATTCCCATAGGTGTAAAGGGAGAGATAGTTGAGCTGGTTAAGAAGGGCGAGTACACGGTCAATGAAACTATCTGTAAAGTGAAAGATCAACATGGCGATGTTCATAATGTCATGATGATGCAAAGGACCCCTGTCAGAGTGGGTCGACCCTTCAAGGACCGTGTTGGAATGGACACGCCTTTGGTGACAGGACAACGTGTCATTGACACATTTATGCCCCAAGCAAAAGGTGGAACAGGTGCTATCCCCGGGGGCTTTGGAACCGGAAAGACTGTAACTTTGCACCAGTTTGCCAAGTGGGCAGATGCACAGGTTGTTGTCTATGTTGGTTGTGGTGAACGTGGGAACGAGATGACCGAGGCACTTGAAGAGTGGCCACATCTCAAAGACCCGAAGACAGGTCGCCCCCTAATGGAACGGACAGTCTTGATTGCCAACACATCTAACATGCCAGTTGCAGCACGAGAAGCATCAATCTATGTTGCAGTTACTATTGCTGAATATTTCAGAGACCAAGGTTTTGATGTAGCTTTGATGGCTGACTCAACCTCTCGGTGGGCTGAAGCACTACGTGAAATCTCTGGCCGTCTTGGTCAACTTCCCTCTGAAGAAGGGTATCCCGCATATCTTGGATCACGACTTGCTCAGTTCTATGAACGTGGCGGTCGTGTCAAAACACTTGGCGCAGAAGAAAAACTTGGTTCAATTACACTCTGCGGAGCTGTTTCACCTCCAGGAGGTGACTTTTCAGAACCAGTCACTCAAGCAACACTTAGGATTGTGAAAGTATTTTGGGCTCTTGACAAAGATCTTGCAGCCAGAAGATTCTTCCCGGCCATCAACACACTGACAAGCTATTCGCTATACTTCACCACACTTGAGAAATGGCAAAGAATGAACATGGGCGATGATTGGCCTCAGTTGGTCAAAGAAGCATTGGCCCTCTTACAGAAGGACCAAGAACTCAGAGAGATAGTGCAGCTTGTTGGACCTGATGCACTTCCTGAATCCGAACGTGCTATTCTAGAGGCTGCACGTATGATTAAAGAAGACTTTCTGACACAGAGTGCACTTCACGAGGTTGATACATATTCTCCAATTGGCAAGACCTATCGTATGCTGAGAATCATCATCAACTTTGCAAACAAGATGACAGAAGCTGTACAGTTGGGTGTGCATGTCAAAAGAATCTTGGAGCTTAGTGTTCTAGATAATATTGCAAGAATGAAGATAGCACCTTGGGATTCATACGAAGAAACAATGGATGCTATTGAACGAAAGATTGACGGAGAATTTCAATCACTCTTTCAAGAACTATCAGAATCCGGTCTAATGTACCAAGAAAGTGCATAAGAGTTAACGCAAGCCAATCTAAAAATTCGTTGACTTTATCGCTATGAAAGTGATTTTGTTGTTAGATATGATGCCAAAAGATCAGATTGAAGCCTTACATGAAATCATCAGAAACTGCACTTTGTGCCCTCTCCATAGCACACGAACAAATGCAGTTCCTGGGGAAGGCTCTGCAAGTGCACATGTAATGTTTATTGGTGAAGCCCCTGGTGCAAACGAGGATAGAGCTGGACGCCCCTTTGTAGGGAGATCCGGTGAGCTTCTCACTTCAATGATTCAGGAAATTGGCCTCAAAAGAGATGATGTCTTTATTACATCAATTCTGAAGTCGCGTCCCCCCAAAAATAGAAAACCCATCCAATCTGAGATTGATGCCTGTAGACCGTATCTCGAACAACAAATCGATATAATCAATCCCAAGATTATAGTACTCTTGGGTGGAGTGGCAATTTCCTCTCTCATCGGTCCTTGGAAGGTTTCCGAAGCTCATGGCAAGTTCTATGAAACCGACGGTAGAACATATTTCATGACCTACCACCCTGCAGCTGCGCTAAGGTTCCCAAATATAAAATCAGCACTGAAAGAGGATTTCCTGATTCTAAGCAGAGAACTTGTTTGAGTGGTCATTATATCCAAAAATGAGTACTTCCTATTGTGAGCTACATGGTAAATTTGGCATTTCTTTTACTAGAGTTGCCATTTGAAGTTCAGATGCCCGACACATGGTTGAATACAATTGGCGAGATACTCAACGTGTTCTTCGCACTAGTGATTCGTGGGTATCTCATTCTTATCCTGATTGGGATGATGATATATGCGACCAGCCTAAGTGATGGCTTAGCAAAATCCTTGGTGATATTAGGGATTGGACTTTATTTCGGTGGACCTATCATCATCAATATTCTTGGACATTTCAGTGGAATAGAAACAATCACTCTTGAGAGTGCAACAAGCGCATGGCTCCATCTTCTTGGAATGACTGATGCTGAAGTAATATCCATACTTGTCTGGTTGGGAGATGCAGTAGCTGCTATCTGCATGCTTGTTGGAGCTATCTTCTACTTCACGCCAACTGCAAACGATATGACCGGAAAGGGCAAGTCTCTAATGATCCGAGCCTTAATGTTGGCACCAATTCTTGCCTTTTTTCACATTGCTGCGTGGTTATAGAGCTCTTCGTAACTCTTAAAACTCCCCTGATTTTACGACAGTGAAGCACTGATAGAATGGTAATGGCGGTTTCCACAATGTCTAAAGAATCCTCAATCGTTTATAGAACAGTATCTGATGTTAGTGGTCCATTACTTGTTGTAGAAAACACGCATGATGTATCATACAACGAAGTTGTAAAAATTCGGTCTCCCGCTGGAGAACTACTAACAGGCACAGTTCTAGAAACAGGCAAAGGCCGTGCAGTTATTCAAGTCTTTGAAGGAACAAGCGGTCTCGATACAGACACAACAGCTGTACGATTTACGGGCGACACACTAAAGCTACCAGTTTCTTCGGAGATTCTAGGTAGAGTCCTTGATGGAGCTTGAAATCCGTTGGATAAAGGACCTCCACTTACTGCTGAGGATCACTGGGATATCTATGGTTCCCCCATTAATCCATATGCACGACAATACCCACGTCAGCCTATTCAGACAGGTGTTTCTGCAATTGATGGGCTCAATACTCTAGTACGTGGCCAGAAACTCCCAATCTTCTCGGGTTCTGGACTCCCTCATAATAGACTTGCTGCACAAATTGTTAGACAGGCCGAGATTCCAGGTGAGGAGGGTGAGTTTGCTATAGTATTCGCTGCGATGGGTATTACTGCCACCGAGGCACAATACTTCATGCAATCTTTCGAAGAAACAGGTGCACTTGAACATACTACCCTCTTCTTGAACTTGGCAAATGACCCCGCTATCGAACGCATCATCACACCACGTGCAGCTCTTACTGCAGCCGAGTACCTCGCATACACAGCTGATATGCATGTTCTCGTTATCCTTACAGACATGACAAATTATGCTGAGGCTCTTCGTGAAATCAGTGCCGCGAGATCTGAAGTCCCTGGACGTCGTGGTTATCCAGGTTATCTCTATACAGACCTCTCTCTTATCTATGAACGAGCCGGTCGTATACATGGACGAAACGGTACAATCACTCAGATGCCAATCTTATCTATGCCTCAAGATGATATGACCCACCCCATTCCAGACTTGACAGGTTACATCACTGAAGGGCAGATTATCGTTGGGAGAGGACTGCATAGACGTGGCATCTTTCCACCAATCGATCCCGGTCCTTCTCTGAGTAGATTGATGAAGGAAGGAATCGGTGAAGGAATGACACGATTCGATCATAAGGAGATTCAAGCTCAACTTTACTATGCTTATTCTGAAGGTCGTGACCTCCGAGACCTTGTAGCAGTTGTTGGTTCAGAAGCGTTGACAGACCGTGACCAGAAGTACCTCAAGTTTGCAGACCGGTTTGAAGCTGAATTCATAAATCAAGGAGAGTTTGAGGACCGTTCATTTGAGCAGACACTGGATATTGGTTGGAACCTTCTGAGTGACTTCCCAGAACGTGAGCTCAAACGTTGTGACCCTGAAACTATCTCTTGGGCTCGCGATAAAGGTGTCTATAAGCCGAGCTAAAATAATTGTAACTTCACTGTCATCATTCTTGGTGTTTAAGAATGGTGATGCTCTCTATTGGTTAGATGAGGATGTAGTGAGGATATTAGTTTTAGGTAGTTGTGGAAAGAAAAAACTTCACGATACTCCTACACAACCAAATTGTCATGAAATAAATAAAGAACGGGATATCAACTACTGGCGCTCTCAATTCTCGAAGTATGTTGCACCTGCTCGTGAAATGTATACTGGACCTCAAAATACCGAGCTTGCCAAAGCTATTGACCTGCTGAGAACTATCTCAAATGTCGAGGTTCAATTCAGCATTATTTCAGCAGGCTTTGGACTACTCGAAGAACAAGAACTGGTTCCGCCTTATGATTGTAGTTTTAGTAACATGAGGATGCCAGAGGTCAGGAAACGAGCTCAAGAATTAGGTCTATCTTCATCTTTTACCAGTCTGGTCAATAGACGGTTCGAGCTCGTCTATCTTGCTCTCGGGAAACGATACTTGGCCGCATTAGGGACTGACTCTCTAGCAGCAATTGAGATACCAACAATCACTTTCCATGGAGAGTCGTCAAAACATCTTGTAAAAATCCCCTGTTCAGCTGAAGTGGTGAAATCATTTTCAAAATTTGGAAACAAGATACACGGAGTCGTCGGTTTCAAGGGTGACCTCCTCAGAATATTGGCAAGATATGCACTAAGACAAATTCACCCATATACTGAGGTCAAGAAATGGACTCGAGCATCCTATCTTAGGAGGCTGATCTATCGATTGGGAAGACTTGAGAAAACGGATTGATAGGTCAGAATGAAATCAATATTTCTTTGAGATTCATCTCTGCCTTCACACCATGCATCAAATCATCGAAGAAAAGCACTCCACCAACTGTATAGAATTCCGAGTTATTTCTACGGATGAATTGTACATTGATTTTGACCTCATGACTACTATCATCAAGGGATGCCTCAATGAATCCAATTCGAATTCTATTATCACGTGGTGACCAAGCATATGGTTCGACAGAATAGACACTAAGATTATTGTCCAACCGAAGTTCTAGTTCTACATTTTGAAATGGGAACTTTTCTGCATTCAGAAGCGAGATGACCATGTTGATCTTATCTCTCTCAATCACAACAATATCACTCTGAAGATTCACAATAGGGTGGTTTTGTTCGAGTTTTGAGTTTCTTCTTACACTCTTTGTGTATACGAATTCACTCGGTCTTACGTCACTCCCCTTGTACGGCCCTTTTTCAAGTTCTCTCGGATTATCCGACCACTTCACAAGAGTCTTGAAACCACTAAGTTTTACATCATTCAAAATCCCCTTTTCTGATCGAATCGACTGTTGAGCTTTTCTTATAGATGCAATCACCTCTTCTCTCACAGCAGCTACAACATAAATCTCAAAATCATCTCTATTTCGAAAATGAAGCACCCAACTATCTACAAACTCAATTATTTCACGGGCAGCATCAATCCTGTATTGATTCTTCTTGAACCACTGCTTTCTTGTGTTCTCACTATATGAAATGGGTGCAAAGGATTTGCATGCCTCTTTCCATTTGTGCATATCATAGACCTTCAAGTCTTCAGATACAGACTCATGGACGACCTTTGCCAGCTTCTTGCTTAGTCTTGATTTCTTCCTCAGACTCTCCCCCTCTTTTGATAATATTATAGAGAAAACAGTACTTTCTGCGCTGCTAGATACCTAGCTTTCTCTAATAAGCTTGTAAAACTCTGGAAATCTTCACCCCTAGATAGGGTCGGTAGTATTATTCGTCACCTATTCCGTGGTGGAGGTAGTGGTCCTTTTCCTTTTTTGAGCCGAAACTCCTAAGGCCATCGGCCTTTAGTTGACCTTTAATGTCCCTAGCTTGCGATGGACTAATCTCATTTCGTTTCATAAGATAGTCAACGATTTCGAGAGCCTGTGATACAGTGTCGCATCGTCGAATATAATCCACCACATCCGGTGTGAATGTTTCTCTGCCTCCCGCAGGATCTGTTTCCTCCGCCATTATCCGGACACCATCTATTTTGAATGTCTTTGTGGTTTTCTCTTCAAGTTCCTTACTAAGAGCGGGAAATGTTTCCCGAAATTCACCATCTTCAGACATGTTTTATCACCATACAACCGTGACTCGTTTGAGTCACAGTGTATCTCAAGAGTGATTTCTGAGAATTGACTTATGAGCTTTACCGAGATAGCGCTTGTCTTTTAATTGCCATTTGCGCAAAAAGGACCAAGGTAACACCCCTTGTAGTCTTTCTGCATCATTTGCGACTGATAGAAATGAGATTCCCGTTTCCTTTTCAGCTCGTCGCCATCCTCCATAACCCCCATAAAGAGCTGCCATATGAATCACCTTTCCTAGTGACCGGTCACCGATGGAGAGGGCAGCTTGTATTCTTGCATTCCTTGGGTCTAACGTTTCAATCGTGACTCTTGATCCTTGTTTCACTCCTCTTTCTACTATCTTCAACCTCCGGCGAAGTTCATCTATCGGTGGTTGCGGCTCCCGCTCCCATCTTGTTTGAGCTTTTGGAATGAATGGATTGATGCTTGCTGTTACTTTTAGACCTGAAGATCTTGCCAATCTAACAATCATATCAGCCGAGTCTTTGATGTCATCATCAGTTTCCCCGGGCAGTCCTATGATGAAATAGAGTTTTAGTGAGTTATACCCAGAACGAACAGCAATGTCTATAGCTTCCTCAATATCAGTATCTTCTAATCCTTTCCCGATGGATTTTCTCAACTCTGGAGACCCTGTTTCTGGGGCAATTGTTAGTGTTCTTTGTCCGCTCTTGACCAGACATTTCAGAAGTGGCTCACTCACAGAATCTGCACGCAGAGAAGGCACAGACACATCTAGTCCTCTGTCCACAGACCAACATACTAGCTCTTCCAATCCATCAAGGTCTCCTAAAGATGAGCCAATCATAGATACTTTTCTGACTGGTGTGGCTTCTGTCCCCAAATCTATAATCTCTTTCAGTTTACTCAAGCTTCTGGTCCTTCTTGGTCGGCACACATGACCAATAAGACAGAATCGACATGAATGACCACAGCCTCTAGTCACTTCAAGGAGGAATGACTTACCAAAAACTGGCTCAAGATGAGAACCGTCTGGAACATCTGGGATAATCTGAGAGATAGGATATTCTAGGGGGTCCAGATTTGCTATGATATTCCTGTCAATCCTTGATTTTGGAATAGTAGGTATGTAGACCCCACTCAGCTCAGCCAATCGTGATAAGGCCTCTTTCCGCGAACTACCAGAAGCTACGACATCCACAATATCATGTACGATTAGATCACCTTCCCCGATCACAAAGGCATCTACAAAATCGACAAAAGGCTCAGGGTTGGCAGTGATGACCGGTCCTCCTACCATGACTATCGGGTCTTCTTCTGTCCGCTCTTCAGCAAGAACAGGTATGTTTCCAAGATTGAGCATTTGTACAAGATTGATTATGTCCTCTTCATATGTGAGAGAAAAGCCGACAATATGATTGTCCTTCATCGGTCTTCGACTCTCGACGGATAAATCTGGGGACAGGGTATCATATCGAAAGTACCTCTCACAAGAAGTGTCTTCTCTAGAGTTTAGAATCGTGTAGAATATGTGGATCGCAAGTCCAGTCATTCCTGCTCGATATGTGGAGGGATAACAGAATCCAAACAGGACATCGACGCCACTTGAGTCCTTTACAACAGCGTTGAACTCTTTGAGCGTATTGGATTGCAAAACCGTTCACTCTCTATCGATGTTCCACATCCATAACGGATTGGTCTTGGTTAACAATGACAAGTTTGTGAGGTGGAATATCCTGTTTAACGATGACTCCAATCCCTGTTTGAGACCCTTGATGGAGTACTACTCCTGGGCTTATAGAAGTACCAATACCTGTTTTTACGTCATCACCTATGATGGCTCCGAGTTTCCGACGTCCTGAATTTGTACGCTCATTTCTTACTGTTACAAAGATGGAATTGTTGTCATGACGAAGGTTGGCAGTAATAGTTCCTGCACCAAAGTTCGACCGTTGGCCAATTATTGAGTCCCCGACATATGACAGATGTCCTACATTGGTATCATCCATTATGATGGAGTTCTTAATCTCCACAGCATTTCCAATCTTGACCCTCTTTCCAAGTGAGGTGTATGGTCGAATATAGCAGTTAGGTCCAATCACCGATTCTCTATCTATGAAGACTGGCCCCTCTATGTATGCCCCGCTTTTCACAACTGTGCTCTCTTCGATGACCACATTACCTTTCACAACTGCGCCGTTTTCAACTGTGCCATCCAAGCGACTCTCTATTAACTCAAGATGCAGCTTGTTTGCATCAAGTAGGTCCCATGGTTTGCCGATATCCAGCCAAAATGATGGGAGGGAGTATGCTCCAACATTCCCTTTCTCTATCAACATCGATATCGAGTCAGTTATCTCATATTCTCCTCTCGGAGATAATTCGGTCTTGTCTATTGCCTCCCACAAAGGATTACTAATTGCGTAAACTCCTGCGTTAACCAGATTACTCACCATCTGATCTGGTTTTGGTTTCTCAATGAGTGCTTTTGCCTTCCCTCTCTGCACTTTGACTATACCATACGCACTTGGGTTCTCAATTGGTTTTACAGATAATGTCAAGTCAAATTTTTTCTTTTTGTGTAGTTCAATCAAGCCCTCAAAGGTATTAGGACCGACCATTACGTCGCCGTACATTAATATCGCATTGCTCTTTCCCACGAACTTTTTGGCATAACTTGCTGCGTGCGCTGTTCCTTTTCTTTCCTGCTGATCAACAAACGAGATTTTCATTTTCCAAGTTCGTGTTTCGACAGCTTCACGAAGCTTACCTGCATGATATCCATAGACAATCAGGGTTTCTCTAATTCCCGCCTTCTCCAATGCCTCCATTGTGTGGAATATCAAGGGTTTCCCAGCAATCGGTAGGAGGTGCTTGGGCTGATTGGCAGAGAGCGGCAACATTCTCGTCGAATCCCCTGCTGCAAGTATGACGGCTTTATTCATTGCTGGTCACCTAGTCGATGTTCTTCAGAGTTAAAGACTTTCCCGCAATTGGTCAAATGCTCACATCATAAAATGAGAGGCGAATTCTACCCACAAACCCCAAAAATACTAATACCTCGCAGTCACAGACTGCGACATCAAACTCTAGACTGCGATAAGTTAATAAGCAACTTTGTAGTTCAAATAACTAGTTGATTGAGGCAATTTCTATTAGAAAACCTCAACAAATTGACAAATTTTAATGGGAAGGTATTCAAAAATGATGAGCGATCAACAACTGAAAGAAGAGCTCAAGAACATGAAGCTCACTAAGAGTCAGATGATAGTCTTAGATATTCTCAGAAGCAGCGGCAAGGATGGCGTTACACCTAAACAACTCTTGGACAAAGTTTCCTTTGCACCACGAACTGTCAGATATGCTCTTAGAAAACTCTTGAAGAAGAGACTAATCAAGCGCGTACCATGTCTGCAGGATATGCGACAATGGATCTACGTGCCTGCATAAGCAAATGAAATTCCGACACTAGTAGCCCAGCGGGCTATTAGTTGTCGAACAAACCATGACGTTGTTCAATTCTCAAAGCTTATAGTTTGATGAAAGGTTGAATTCCGATGCAGGGGGCGAAACCAATCGACACGATAAGGGTCCTCACTGGCGAAGAAGCAATTGGTGCCTACAAAGTATTAAGCGATGAGAGCAGAAGACAGATTCTTCATGCCCTTAGAGCTCGACGAATGTCAACTTCAGAACTCATTGAGTTTCTCTCGAAACAAGACCCTGATAAAGAGATTAAACCTCAAACAGTCAGATATCACATCAAAGAGCTAGAAAAGTGTGGCTTAGTCGAACAAGATGGCTATGAGCCTGCTGGAAACGGAGATAGCCACATCATGCAAAAGATCTGGAGAGCAACAGCCGAGAATGTCTTCATAGCTACTGGTGATATGGATAATCTCCCCGAACGCGGAGAATATGATTTGAATCGGACACTTGATATTGTTGGTACAATGAGGCAACTGGGTTTTGAGCTCACAGATGAGCAAGAGATGAAAGAAATAGCAGAAAACATGACCAAGCGAGACAAGATTCACTTGCGCGGTCTGGAATTAGCTAAGGAAAATCTTCTCGATATTTGTGAATTGGACCCTAAATTATACGTATTGTTTCGTGGCATTCTCAGTCTTGTCCGTCTTGGAGAGAATGACTACAAAGAATACTGGGAGCTTAGTCGAAAAATAACAGATGCTCTTCGTGAGGCTTACAAACGAGGAAAAGGCAAGAACCCTCTAGTGTATTAGCTTTTTGAGCCAGGATACCTTGTAGATAGCAGGCGCCTTATACGACCTGCAATTTTTGGTCCTACGCCTCTCACTTGTTGGAGCTCTTTCTGGTCTGCTGAAAAGACTCTCTCTAAAGTACCAAACTCTGACAAAATGGCTCTAGAAGTAACTGTGTCAACACCGGGAAATCCAGAGAGAATATATTCAAGTGTTTCAGCGTCGGTTCCTTTTAGATCCCCTGACCGGGTCCGCAGAGGTTTCCTTGATTCCACCTGTTCGAGATGAGCAATCCTATAGAGGACATTTGCTGTTTCCTCCGCATTTCGAGTCCAAAGGATTGGAATTTGAATCCTTATCGCAATTGATGCTAGCGCTCCATAAATCGATGCTGGATTCACTGCTCGTAATCCAATCATCTGTTCGCCCTCGATTATAAGGACTGGTCGACGATATGCTGAGCGCAGCGCAGACAATTGAACGAAAAGACGTCCATCAATGAGTGATTGTATGAAATCACCAGTTTCTTTACGTTCAATTGCTACGTCTTCAGAAGCCACATAGTCACCAATCTCAAGACTTTCTCCAGATATCTCAACATCAAGTCTAGTAAGCTCACGAGGGACAGCTGTAGGAAGCTCTCTGGAGTCTATAATAAGTCGAATGCGTCCATCATCTTTCCTTGGTGCCATACTCACCATAGGTTCTGAAACTTGCTCGACCTCGTCGCTAACGAACTCATCAAGACTTGTCTGTTTCTCCTCATCTTCTTTTTCAGCTTCTTTGAGAGCTGAAGGCATCTTCTTCAATTTACTAATCACACTCCAATGGTAGAACTCATCATGAGTTCCCCTTGCCACAAAGATTACCACGCGTCCAGGGGAACGACGTCCGGTCCTACCTCGTCGTTGTATATATGGCACAACAGATGGAACACAATCATAGAACACTACCAGATTACACTCGGGGATGTCAAGACCTTCCTCACCAACTTGTGTAGCAACTAGAACATTGAATTCGTTATTTCGAAATCCATCGAGAATCTCAACTTGCTTTTTCTGGCTGAATCCTTTATCTGAGCCTCGAGAGCTCTGACCCACAAAACGACTGACGCGTGCGTCATCAAGTTGCTCAAGGGTTTCGCTCACTTCAACAGCTGTGTCTCTAAAACGCGTAAATATCAGAATTCGAGAATCAAGATTAACCGAGAGCTGTTCACTCACAATTTCTAATAGATCATCAGCCTTTGGATGTCTGTATCCTTTATCGATTAAAGCTTGGAGCAGGCTTTCAAACTGCTTGAATTCTGACCTCGACACTAAGTCTTTGACACCTTTCGAGCTCTTCTTGTTTCGAATTTCTTCATAGACCCCTTGAATATATCTATGAGTTGGCGTCAAGCCCTGAGTTCCTACAAACTCTAAGAGATGAACAACTCGTAATAGTGCTGTGAGATTTCGAATAACAAGATAGAGTCCTTGAGGCGGTTTTGTGTATGAACCTATCTCCTTTCTGACCTCGCTCTGAGTTCTCAATATCTCTTTTCGAGTTATTCGTCTTGCATCTGGGAGATCAAAGCCTTGATTGATGATTGGTGTTCTATAAACATCAACAATTGAATAGAGGATATCTCTCAGAACCTCTATCTCTGGAGGTATGGTAATGAATCGCATTTCAGAGTCTATTGATACGATGTAGTCACGGACATCTCTACTCTTCTCATCTCTGACCTCCACATGTGAAAGCCTTAGGTTCTCACAGACCATTCTGATATTCTCTGCTTGATGGCCTGGAGATGCAGTCAGTCCAAGACTCCTTCTATTTACTCCCTGACTCTCATATAGTTCTGCAATGAACGTATAGGCGTAGTTCCCTACTCCACGATGAGCTTCATCGAATACCACCAACGAAACAAGCTCCAGATTATAGCTTCTCTGGACAAGGTCATTCTGCAAAGCCTGAGGGGTCATTACAATCACCCGGGCTCCTTTCCAATCGTTTCTCCTTTGATCTGGAGCATCATGTCCAGTCAAACATACAACCAATGTTTC
>JAEORI010000289.1 GCA_016840965.1 Candidatus Thorarchaeota archaeon
CTGCACTGTCAGCATAACCTGTGGAATCCATGATGATCTTTGAAAGCGCTCCTCTCATCCCGACTCTGTCCACAGCTTGGGCAATCCCATCGAAACCATATCTGGTGTGAATCATACACTCAATGAAGGATGTCGTTCCTGTTCGGATCATCTCAGCCATGCATAGCTCTGCAGAAACTCGGCCATCTTCCTGTGTGAAATTGCCCTGAAGTACCCAGACATATTTCTTGAGCCAATCCACCAAAGAAACGTCATCAGCACACCCCCTGATGAGAGCTTGAGCAAGATGTGTATGTGTATCGATGAGCCCAGGCATGACAAGCTTGTTCTTGGCATCTATGACCAGCTCAGCCTTGTGACCCTTCAACTCATCAGTTTGTCCAACATCCGTAATAGTATCATTCTCAATGAAGAGTGACCCGTCTGTTATGATTTCACGCTTGGGATTTAGAGTGAGAATGTATCCGTTCTTTATGAGAATCGATTTCGGCGGCAAGAGATGTTACCTCCCTGCAGACCGAGTATCCACTCTCACGTGACATAACACTTGCGGTTTACCTAGTCAATTAAGGAATCCGGAATGTGATTACGATTTCCAGGCCTTGGTCAGGCTTACCTTTCACCCGATCTTTCACTTCTGGTACGCCGCCATACTTTTCCGCCAGCCTCCTAACAAGGTGCAATCCAACGCCACCATATCGTCGAGTGGGTTCAAAGAGATCGGGTTTCTTTTCATCGGGAATTCCTGAACCATTATCAGAAATGCTCAAATGGAAAGTCTTCCCCGAAGTCTTACCAGTAACACTTACTTCCTTTTTGGCATCATCCTTTGGATTATGAACAACTGCATTCTCGAGAAGATTCCAGACTAACTGGCTCAAAGCTTGATCAGCAAGTACCATCACGTTTTTGGGCATTTTAGCAATATCCACCCTCACTCCGCGTTGTTTGAATAGCAACTCGGTTTCTGCTTGAACCACAGTTCCTAAGTTCATGGGACCAAGAGGTTCAGTCTTTGCCTCCTCTGCTTTTCGAACCTTCTGGATAAGCTCAAGGCATCGAAGAGCTCCATCCATTACATATCTCTTGGATCTCATGATTTGTTCAGGTGGTGAATCAGTCTCAAGGAAGTCTCCGCCAGCGAGAATAAGTTGAAGTTGGTTCCCAATATCATGGAGTAGTAGGTCGAGAAGGAAGTACACCTCAGCCTCCGTCTTTTTCAAATCAGAGATGTCTGTGAATATTGCTATACTCCCCAAGAATTCGCCATCTGGACCCAGTAAGGGAGATGCAGAAACCATAACTGGTACCAATCCTCCAGACTTGTGTTTGAGCAATGCTTCGTAATGCTCAATCTTACCCTTCTTTCGTTCCTCCATCTTTTCATGTACTTGGTTCTCGGTCCATCCATGCAGGATGTCTGTGATGGGAATTCCAATCAAGCTTTCAGGGTCATCACAGCCCATCATTTTGCACAATGCATCATTTGCAAGAACCATAGCACCATCAGCATTGTCAACACCTAGACCGGAGTCCATTGTTTCAATGAGGGATCTGTATCTACGTTCACTTTCCTGAAGTGCGTACGCGCTTCGTTTTTCATCCGTGATATCGATAAGTTGTGCCACGGTCTTGATTTGTCCATCACGACTTCTAATGGTTCCAACATTCATTCGAATGTCTCTGACCTCTCCATCTTTGCGTATAACTTGGAACTCGTAGACTGAAGGGACTGTTTCACCTTTCTGTCGTTTAAGATATCTAGTAGCAACCAGATCTAAGCTATCAGGATGTAAGAAGCCCCTAAAGTCATGACCTAGGAGTTCACTTCTTCTACGACCAAGAATATCGCACATCTTGTCGTTGACATATTCAAATTGGTAATTATTATCAACTACAATGATGCCACTGAAACTATAGTAATCAACCATAAACTCTAGAATTTCCTTCCTGGCGATGATTGTCTCTTCTGCTGCGACCCTTCGACTCAGGTCGATGATATAGACAACAAAACCAACTGTCTTTCCATTCACGACCACTCTATCGGTAAACACTTGGGTTGGAACCTTGACCCGATCGCCCCTAACTACCCTCAACGAGATTGAAGTAGGTGACTCGCCATTACTAAGTAGTTTGAGACCTTGGTCCACTAAGTCTTGTTGTTCTGGTGCCACTAGATCGTGAACTGTAACACCGGCATCAATTGCTACCTTATTCAATTTGAGTAGTTCAAGAGCTGGAGGGTTTGCATAACAAAGAATGGATTCTTCATCAAATTCGACCACTGGAATATGCATGGTGTCCGCTACTTGACGAAACGACTTCCTATCTGGAGACGGTTTTCGCTCATAAGACTTTTTCATGGTCCCTCATCTATATCCATTGCTAACTCCAAATCTGCGCAGCAAAGCATAAGTCGGGCGATTCGTTCGTCACGAATCTTCTTTAATTACTTTAGTAAGATGTACTCGATGGATGGCAACAACTTAAAGTGCCGGAAGCAAGAGGGAGAAGGCTGAATAATCAATCGGAGAGACCACCTATTGAAGAGTTTCCTAGCAATTGATCTCCATAAATGTACAGGCTGTAGAAACTGTGAATTGGCCTGTTCTGCTGCGCACACAAATTCGTTTAATCCTAGAAGGTCGAGGATTCAGATTCTGAAGGACGAGGTGCGAAACCTAATGGTTCCAATGGTCTGCCTTCAGTGCGAGGACCCATTATGTGAACAAGCGTGTCCAAATGGCGCAATCTCCTACAACGAGAAGGGAATCCTCGTAGTAGACAGTAAAGTGTGTATAGGTTGCATGAACTGTGTAACAGCATGTATCTACGGGGGAATAGAGATTGATCCGAGGACTCTGAAAGCAGTGAAGTGTGATCTTTGTTGGGGAGACCCTGCCTGTATGAAAGCATGCGAATACAGAGCGATCAGTCTTGTTGAGGCCAAAGAGGAAGGGCTCAGAGCAAGGAGAGTGGGCGTTGACATTGCCTATCAGACAGTAGGGATGAAGACAAGGGAGGTACAAGAATGACTTTTCCTTACAAAGGATACGCTGGTTACTATCTTGACGTAGATTTGACAAAAGGTAAGGTTCACAAGAAGGAACTTGAGAAGGAATGGGTAAGACTCTATCTCGGGGGAAGTGGAGTTGCCGCTAGGATTCTATGGGACAGAACCGGTCCTGACACTGACCCTCTCGGTCCTGATAACGTTCTGGTTGTTGGAACAGGACCCCTCACAGGCGCAATGTTCTCTCCTTCTGGAAGAATGATGTTTGCCGCAAAAGGTCCACTCACTGGTGTATGGGCTGAAAGCCATGTTGGAGGATTCTTAGGACCGGAGATCAAGTACTCAGGATTCGATTTTGTTGTGTTCAATGGACGTTCAGAGAAACCAGTCTATCTCTCGCTTCGAGATGGAGAGGCTGAGCTTCTCGATGCATCACACCTATGGGGGAAAGAAACCAATGTGACCACCCAGATGATGCGTGAGGACCACAAGGACCCGACATTGGAAACCGGAGTAATTGGTCCTGCAGGTGAGAATAAGGTCTTGTATGGTTCTATCATCGTTGACTTTTATCGAGCTGCAGGCCGAGCCGGGTTGGGATCTGTTCTTGGATCAAAGAATGTCAAGGGCATTGCAGCAAGTGGATCCCTAGGGATTGAAGTCCATGATATGGACAAATTCCTCGAGGCCAATGAAAAAGAGATGGAGAAACTTAGAAATCCTCTCTGGACTGAGTCACTATCATCTCTGAGAAAATATGGAACAACGGACCTTGTTGCGATAATAAACGAGATTGGCAGATTACCTACGAAAAATCATTGGACCGGGTTCTATGAAGATGCAGATGAAATCGGTCCTGAAACTATCGCTGAGGGGTACAGAATTGCTCAAGAAGCATGCCACGGATGCGCTATTGGATGTAAGTACATCATTCGTGTCAATGAGGGTAAGTACTCTACCGGACCTATAGGAGGACCTGAATATGAAACAATCATGGCATTCGGTTCTAATTGTCTGAATAGTGATATCGAATCAATATTCCATCTTGGAAAGAGATGTGATCTTCTAGGAATGGACACTATAAGCTGTGGAAAGACCATCGGTTTTGCAATGGATCTCTTTGAGCAGGGTATTATATCAGCTAACGAAGCTGATGGGCTTGATCTGGGCTGGGGTAATGCGGAAACACAGACCGAGCTTGTTGAGAAGATAGCCAAACGTGAAGGATTTGGCGACATACTTGCCAATGGTGTCAGGAAGGCTGCAGAAATGATTGGAGGCGAGGCTTGGAGATATGCAGTGCATGTCAAGGGGCTCGAGGCATCCGGACAGGACCCTCGGGCGCACCAGAGCATAGGATTGACCTATGCGACCAATGTGAGGGGTGCGGACCACCTAAGAAGCCTCTCAAGTCTTGAAGAACTGGGTTATCCTGACATCGTCATTGAACGCTTTGGCAAGGAGAAAGCCGACGCTATCTTGGATATTATGTCCCCAGTTCATAAAGGACAGGTAGTCTGGGACATGGAAGACCTGTACGCAATTGTAGACTCAGCAGTGATTTGTAAGTATGGAACTATGTGGCCACCGGTCTATTACTATGACACCTTTGTGAACGTGATACCTCATCTAACAGGGATGACAGAATGGGGAGACCCGAAGTTTGTCAGAAGAGCCGGAGAGAGAATCAGTCACCTTAGGAGAGCCTATAACCATAGACTCGGTGTGACTCGGAAGGAAGAGACCCTACCCCCAAGGCTGTTGGAAGAACCAATGCCAACAGGACCTTCAAAGGGCGGTCTCCCAGACCTTGACTATATGCTAGATGACTACTATGAGTTTCGAGGCTGTGACCGTGAAACTGGCTATCCAAAAGAAGCTAAACTGAAAGAACTTGATCTTGATTTCGTGATTGACGACCTTAAACCCCGCGGAATGACAAGGTAATGACGTAGGGGTTTATTCAGTGGGAGTACCTTTAAGTAATATATCAGAAAGCGGGTATTTGTTAATAGATTGCCTAGTTAAAGCAGAGAAGGCGAACTGCAGATATGATTCAAAGGAATGCAATGCGACGTCAAGTAGTTCTTTACGCATTGGGAGCGTTCATTGGAGTCGTTTCAGGTATTACAGCGGTTCTGTTCAGACTACTTATTCTCAGTATTAGTCAAGTCTTTGTTATCGTCCCGCAGATTCTGGGCGTTGTAGGATGGATTGTTGTTCCAGCTCTAGGAGGCTTTATTGTTGCCTTTATTGTTGTCAGATATGCACCTGAAGCAAAAGGTCATGGTGTACCAGAGGTCATGGAGTCGTATGCCATTCATGGCGGGAAGATTCGCTTTCGCGTTCCACTTCTGAAAAGTTTTGCTTCTGCAATCTGCATAGGGTCAGGAGGCTCTTGCGGTCGAGAAGGACCCATTGCACAGATTGGAGCAGGTGCAGGGTCTGCAGTTGCAACCGCCCTCGGCCTTGAAAAACGAGAGAGAAAGACTCTACTTGTATGTGGACTTTCATCAGGGATAGCGGCTACATTCAACGCGCCTTTGGGTGGAGCTCTATTTGGAATCGAGGTGCTAGCGGGGGGAATAATCGGATTCTCAATTCTACCAGTAATTCTAGCATCAGTTGTTGCTACAGCAATAGCTGATTTAATCCTCGGAACTGCTGTTTCGTTCCAAGCACCACTTTTTGTGATGGGACATCCACTTGAGCTCGTTTTTTATCTTATTTTAGGAATCGCATTCGGTGGTATTAGTGTCATCTGGATGAGAGGCTTCTACTCCATTGAGGACCTATTAGAAAAACTCCGAGCTTCTAAGTATATACTTCCAGCATTTGGAGGGCTACTGACGGGTCTTCTCGCATTTGGAACCATCTACTTGGAAACCTTTTTTGCATACTCAGGAGAATTCGCAACCAACCAACCCTATTATCCAGCGATAATGGGAGTAGGATATGCTTTCATCGATGCAACGCTGATTGGAAATGTAGCATTAGGAGCTCTATTTCTCTTTGGTATTATGAAAATTCTTGCTACTAGCTTCACTCTAGGGTCTGGTGGCTCTGGGGGTGTATTTGCACCAACTCTGTTCATAGGAGCTGCGTTTGGTGGTGCATTTGGTTTGGTCTTTTCAGCAATCGTACCTTGGGCGGTCCCACAACCTATGGCATTTGCATTAGTAGGTATGGCTGCGCTTTTTGCTGGGTCAGGACGAGCTCCCATCACGTGTATTGTTATGTTGATGGAAATGACAGCTGATTATTCACTGATACTGCCATTGATGATTGCGGTGTCCTCATCTTTCTTTGTTTCTTCGCTTATTGAGTCTGAAAGCATTTACACAATGAAACTGTCCAGGAGGGGAGTGAAAATTCGAAGTGGACTTCATATATCAGCCCTCCAGACAATAGAAGTCAACGAAGCAATGACTACTGATCCCACAGTATTGCATCCTACACAGACAACAACCGAAGTCTTTGAAATCATCGACAAAACTCATCATACTAAATTCCCTGTTGTTGATGACTTTGGCAATGTCATTGGCATATTGATAGCTGAGGATCTTTTCCATGACCCTAAGGAGGACGGTAGTGAATATCAAGTCAGAGAACTCATGAATCCGGACTTCTTGCGTCTTTCACCCGGATGTACAGTTGATAGCGCACTTCAGGCAATGATGAAACGAGACGAGGGACATGCGGTAATAGCCGATCCGGAGAATCCTGAACGGATGATTGGTTACATCACTAAAGCAGACGTCCTCAAGGCGTACGAAATTGCTATCATCAGGCTTCAAAAATCGGGCATTGATGTGGAGGATATTGATTCTGCAGAAATTATCAATGTGGATAAGTAGTTCTCTCAATGGAAACCCGGAGAACTCTTTATGTTGATAATATCCTAAGATTCAGTATGGTCGCCATCAGTACTGAGTTCGCAGGACTGAAACTCAAGAATCCGGTTATGACTGCAGCAGGTCCAACATCTAGAAATGGAATGGCTCTTTTGAACGCAACAGCAGGTGGTGTTGGAGGTCTTGTAGCTAAAACTGTCAGTATCAAACCTGCAGATGTTCCTCGACCAAACATGGCTGCATTCAAGGAGGGAAGGGTTGGATCTCGAAGAGGCATTCTCAATGCGGAGCTCTGGAGTGAGCTTCCAGTCGAGAGATGGCTTGAGAAGGAGTACGCCATTGCTCTCAGTTCGGGCTTGCCGTTAATCGCCAGTGTAGGATATACTCCGGAAGAGGTCTCACAGCTTGGGCCAAAACTTGAGAAAGCAGGAGTCCATGCCATTGAATTCAGCACTCACTATGTCGGTGGACATACTGAGATTGCTAAGGCATTGAAAGAGGTCGTTGAGATCCCTATCTTTGCTAAGATCAGTCCAAAGGTCGATGTTGCTGAGGTAGCTAAGTCACTTGAGCCACATGTTGATGGCATTGTTGGCATCAACACCTATGGTCCATGTTTGAGGATAGATATCGAAACTGGAAAACCAATGCTGGGAAGCAGTGATGGCTTTGGGTGGATGAGCGGGGTATCTCTGAAGCCGATTGCCATAAGATGCATAGCAGATATCGCCAGAGCAGTCAAGGTTCCAGTCATTGGAGTGGGGGGTGTGGCATCAGGAGCGGATGTGATAGAGTTCTCGATGGTGGGTGCTTCCGCAGTACAGGTATGCACTGCAGCAATACTAGAGGGAGATACAGTCTATGGAAAGATTGCTGGTGAAACTGCAGAGTGGCTCAAAAGTCACGGATATGACTCACTCGAAGACATCAGAGGGATTGCCCTGCATCACATGGATGGAAGTGCAACTTTGACGCCACCCCCCACAGTAGATATGGAGAAGTGTACCCTATGTGGCCTCTGTCCTAAGTCATGTGTGTACGGAGCAATAACTGTAGACAAGAAGAACGACCTCTTTGCAATCAACAAAGATGTCTGTGAGGCTTGTGGAATGTGCATCTCTGTATGTCCATATCATGCATTGAGCACAGACTAAACCCACAATATAGTATCAAGATTCTTGGTCAGCAACTTGGCTTTTCCCTTTGTCACAGCATAGTCATTCTCAATCCTGACCCCACCGATGCCCTCAAGGTAGACACCAGGTTCGATTGCCATGATGTGACCTTCTGCAAAGAGACCTTCTCGGTTGTACATATTTGGACTTTCGTGTACCTCAAGTCCAATCCCGTGACCTAGGCCATGGGTCATCCCGTCCTTTGCTTCAGGATTCAATCGTCGTGAATCAAAGCCATGTTGCTTCAAAGTATTGAAACACGCGAGATTCACATC
>JAEORI010000290.1 GCA_016840965.1 Candidatus Thorarchaeota archaeon
CTTCCTCACACTCTGGAAAATTGTTGAAGCATATGATGTTGAACTAACTGAAATCAATCCGCTTATCCTCACAAAGGATGGAAGGTTCTTTGCTGCAGACGCGAGGTTGAATATAGATGACAACTCAATCTACAGACACAAAGCCATGATTGAGAAGCTCAAGCGTGAACCTGTTGAGCAGAATGAGCGTGAGAGATTGGCCACTGAGAATGACATGGCGTATGTTGAACTTGATGGAAACATCGCATGCATCTGTAATGGTGCAGGTCTTACAATGGCAACCCTGGATGCAGTATCACTCTATGGTGGAAAAGCCAGTACATTTCTCGATCTTGGTGGAGGAGCGGATGCTGAGAGAGTTGAGAAGGGGATAGAGATTGCTTTGATGTATCCTAAAGTAAAAGCAATCCTAGTAAACATAATGGGAGGTATCACAAGATGCGACGAGGTTGCCAAGGGAATTCTGGCAGCAAGAAATGATGGAGACATCACAGCACCCATGGTGATTCGGATGGTAGGAACTAACGAGGAAGAGGGTCAAGAGATACTCAAAAACGCAGGGATACCATTCCTCAAGACTATGGAGGAAGCCGCCTCAAAGGTGGTTGAACTGGTGAAGGAGGTTGCATAGATGGCGATTCTTGTAGACAAAGACACCAGGGTCATAGTACAAGGAATCACTGGTGGCCAGGGAACATTCCACTCTGCAGCAATGTTGGCATATGGCACAAAGATAGTCGCTGGAGTAACCCCTGGTAAATCTGGAGAAGAAGTCAGCGGTGTGCCAGTATATGATAGCGTCATAGAAGCAAAGGAGGCTCAAGAAGCAAATGCTTCAATCATCTTCGTCCCAGCTCCGTTTGCTGGAGATGCTGCTCTTGAAGCCATTGCAGCGAATCTGAACCCAGTTGTCCTGATTACTGAACACGTGCCTGTTAAAGATGAGATTCGCGTAATTCATGCTGCCAAGGCAAAAGGAATCACAGTGATTGGTCCCAACACCCCAGGTGTCATCACACCCGGTGCAAAGCAAAAGGTTGGTATCATGCCGGGTCATGTCTTCTCACATGGAAATGTTGGACTCATGTCTCGTAGTGGGACATTGACCTATGAAATCGCCGCCGGAATGACCAATGCAGGTATTGGAATATCAACAGCGCTTGGTTTGGGCGGCGATCCGTGCGTGGGGCTCACAACAATTGAAGCTGTCAAACTGTTCAAGGAAGATAAGAACACAAAGGCACTTGTTCTCGTAGGTGAGATCGGTGGTGACGCTGAAGAACGGGCTGCGGCCTACATCAAGAAGGAATATGATCTTCCAGTGGTTGGCTTCATTGCAGGAAGGACTGCACCCCCTGGAAAACGCATGGGACATGCTGGAGCCATAATCAGTGGAAGTTCGGGAACTGCTGCTGCGAAAATTGAAGCACTGAATGATGCAGATATTGCAGTGGCAGACAAACCAAGTGATGTTGCAAGGCTTCTAAGAGATGCGTTGTAAAGGATTCTTTCGAATCTTTTTATGGAAAGAGCACAAGCTTTTAAAACACAACTCAACTGGAAAGCCGAGCGGGCTAACTAGAAACTACTCTGTTTGCCTTCAATGATATGAGGTCTAAAGGATGCCAGTGGCTGACATCGAAAAACGTAGGCTAGCGCAGCACTACCAGCTGTATAAATCCATTTGCCGATATTGTGGAGCGACCAATCCGCTGAAGGCAAAGAAGTGCAGAAAATGCAAAACAAAGGACCTCAGACCAAAGAGGCGCGCCAAGAAGTAGTTCTTAGTTCCCATGGTCGGTAATTGGGCCGGTGGTCTAGCCCGGTTATGACGTCGCCTTCACACGGCGAAGGTCGGGAGAGGGTCATGACTCAAGTCTGGCCCCCCGAATTCGAATCTCCCCCGGCCCACCACAGTAAAACAACAGTATGGTGCTTAACAATGCCAAAACAAATCTATGATATCGACAAGTTCCTCGAGATGAGTGAGGATGCAGTGGAGTGCCGTGTCAAGAGAGGCAAAGACCAAGTCAAACTGAAGCTCCGTACTAAGGGTTATCTCTACACAATCATCCTTGAGCCCCAGAAGGCAGAAGAGATTCTCCAGCAGGTCAAGTGCCAGGTTGTTGAGGCACGATCTGAAGCCAAGGGATCCTAAATCTCAACAGACTCATTCACTTCTGGAACATGAGCCACACGCTTGCGTTTTTCTAGTCTCTCAGCCAGCGCGTCACAGGATTCTGACTCACCATGGATAATATAGAATTTTGGCTCACCGGGGATTTTCAGGAGCATGTCCAACATGCCCTTCGAGTCAGAATGTGATGAAAGATGATGCTGGCGGACATCAGCAGTCACTTCAAACAAACGACCATTGACGAGGGCTTTTCGTGTGGCAAGTAGTTCAGCACCAGGAGTACCTGGTATCTGGTAACTCACCAATACAATAGAGTTCTTAGGATTATCGTGGACCATTTTGAAATAGAGATGTGATGCACCTCCCTTCAGCATCCCCGCAGGGGAAATTATCACTCCGCCCTTCTTGACAGCATTTGTACGGTCTCGATTATCATTTATGATGTGGGCTCGCTTAACAGCACGTTGGAAAGCTTGAGGGCTCTGAAGATACTCTGGGTGCTTCACTAGAACATCATTCACTCCTCGAGCCATTCCATCCACATAGATGGGATATTTCCGAGGGAGACCATTTCGTTCAAGAATACACATGATCTCCTGACTTCGACCAACTGCAAAAGCGGGTATCAGAACTGTCCCACCTCGTTCTAGTGTTTCAATCACCGAGTCCATAAGAGCAACTTCAATCTCTTCTCGGTTGGGATTGGTTCGCCGTGCGTAAGTACTCTCAGTAACAACAATATCGTGTTTTGGTAGGTTCTTTCTTGCACCAGGGTTGAGTTGAGATTCTATTGCATTGAAATCTCCTGTAAACAAAATCCTCTTACCATTCGCCCTGACTGAAACCATTGAACTTCCAGGAATGTGACCCGCATTGAAGAGGGTCATCTCAAAATGATGCCCCAAAGGTATTGTTTCTTCGTATGCAGTTGCTTGGCATTGTCGCTTCACAAGAGCAATATCTTTGAGTGCGTATGGTAGTGGACCTCTAGAGATCTTGTACATGTCACGAAGTAGTAGCGTGCTTAATTCACGAGTGGCTGGAGTGCAAAACAATGAAGCCTCACTATTAGCAAGTATCCGAGGAATTCCTCCAGAATGATCCAGGTGAGCGTGCGTCAGTGCCACACCCTGTAATCCACTTGTGGGAATCATATCAGGAAATGAAGGAGGCTCTGTGAACTTCACACCATAATCGATCAGGACACTTTCATCTTTCTGTTCAACAAAGAAACCAGACCGTCCGATCTCTCGACAGGAGCCTAGAAACGTGATTTGCGACATGAGTTGTTACTTCCATTTCCCGAGTCAATGTGAAGTGAAGAAAAGGTTTGGCATTCGAACCTTCTTAGACCAGTTTTAAGAATCAATGTTTTTGCTCACTTAACACGTTTTAACATAGAAACGAAATCTATATCAGATGAGGACCGCTTCCCTCTCGTGAATGGCCACAGTAGTAGGCGGAGAGACTTCGAGTGACGGAGGAAGACACTGACAAGAAGTCCGGCAGCAAGAAAGCTGACGCAGAAAAGCTGCGGGACAGCGACAACATGGATTGCATCTTAGTTGGCAACAAGAATGTGATGTCCTATGTTCTAGCCTGTGTGACTTTGTTCAACAAGGGTGCAGAGGAAGTTGTCATCAAAGCGAGAGGTAGGCTGATTAGCCGAGCCGTGGATGTTGCTGAAATTACACGTCACAGGTTTGTATCCGAGCTGAAGGTGAAGAGCATAGAAATCGGTACTACCACTGTCCAAACGGACAAAGGTAGCGATCTCAACGTATCAACCATTGACATAACGTTGACCAAGTAGTTGGATTCTCTGTTGATTCTCGCCTGAAGCCCAGTCTTCACTGAGCCTTCGAGATTGGCGAGGATAAACAAATGCAACTACCTGTATGTAACTTCGATCTTGAATCGGATATGTTGTGCACAAGTTGTC
>JAEORI010000291.1 GCA_016840965.1 Candidatus Thorarchaeota archaeon
AGGCTCTTTCTTGGATTATTATTATTTCATATTCCTATCATGGAATGACTTTGTTGACTTTCTATCATTTTCCGGGCCAATGTGGTTTCTAAAGGTCTTACTACTCTTTACTGTTGTTTACACACTCTGGCGACAAATTACAAAATTAGGGTGAGTGAATCGAAAAATCCCAAAGGAACTTCCTATCCCTCGGTATCTCTATTTACTCCTACCAGCAATTAGCTTAGGTTTTCTTACTTTTTTGATTCGTATCTTCTATCCTATAGATGTACGTCCACTGGAAATACCACTTGGTCAAATAATTCAATATCTAATGATGTTCGGTGTTGGTATCATTAGTGTTCGCTATCTTTGGTTTGAAAAGATGACGAGAAAACATGTCAAACTATGGTTAACAACAATAATAGTTTCAGCAGTTTTAATCTACATTGACTTCTTTCTTGTTCTAGGAGTAAACGCAGATCTTATCGTTTTTTCTGGTGGACTCAATTTCCATGCTCTTCTGTTTGCCATAGCAGATAATGTCATTTGCATGGGAGTCATTTTTGTCTTGATCAAGGTCTTTTATGCTAAATTCAATAGACAAGGACCTCTACTACGAAACATATCGACTAGTGCCTATCATATGTACTTAGTTCATCCACCTATTCTTGTCGCTTTATCTATCGGGATTGCTTCTTTAGAACTTGGTCCTATATTGAAGATAGGTATTGTATTTCCACTAGCATTTCTCATCTGTTATCTTGTGAGTTATTATGTAACTGGAAAAGTCCATTTGGAAAACAGATGAGTTCATCAGCATAACAAGAATAGCTGGATTCTCCACCTTATCTCATGTATGAATTGGACTCATTATATATTCTAATAATACTCTCATAAGTTCAAAACTGAAAAAAGGAAGACCGAGGCGTTATTCACGCCCCGGATTTGTTTGAAGCCATCATTCTTCAATTGCTTGCTATGCGCTCTGCTTTTGCCTCTTCAGCTTCTAGTCGCCATTCTAATCTACGAATACCAAAGGTATAATGGAACATCAGACCAATTCCCCAGCAAACAATGGGAAATATAACCCAAGGAAACTCTTGAGCGAGTAGTAAGTTAATCGTCACGAGTAGAGTATTGACAAGAATGTATGCTGCAAGATTTATCTTGAAGCCAAGTTTCTCTTGACCTGCTCTAACTTCCCTGTATGCTCTCTGATACTTTGCCAACATGATACCTTCGTTTGATTCTATCATACTTTCACCTTCAACATGTGTTTTTCTTGTGGCAATGAGATCCAATACCAGCTCTGAGTTCATCCTCTCCTAGATCAATTTTCAAAACACCCATATCACCTGTAATCTCTAGAACAATGCCTTCAATGAAATCTACCTGTATTAGCTTGCCAATTGTTCCTTCAATTACAATATTTTCACAAGTTCCGTTAGACATGGTAACTCTTTTCAAATAGGTCTTTGATATTAATTCGATAGAGAACATGCGACACTCATTTTTGTCGTATTCCATCTCAATTGCCTCAAGTGTCAATAAGACGCTAAGAAGCCGATTAGCTTTATTTGACACCAATGTGTAATATTACACATGGAGTGATGCAAAATCAATCAAACTGAAGGGTTGGATGTTCTGTTTTATGAACTTTCAAGTGAAACAAGATTAGACATCCTACGTGAACTAAGTTCGTCATGTTTGAAGATGCAAAACCTAGCACGAAAGCTAAATCTCACCCCGACAGAAGCATCGAGACAACTCCAGCGCCTAAGTAAAGCCAAACTTATAGAGCGGACTCCAGAAGGCACATACACTACGACACAATTCGCTAAACTTGTTTTACATCTGATTTCCCCAATAGACTTCTCCTTCAAGAATAAACTATACTTCTTGAAACATGATGTGTGGAAACTTCCTGCATCCTATATCAACAGGCTTGGAGAGCTCTCAGAAAGTGAGCTTATAGTGGAACTGCCTTTGGCCATGTTACGATGGGAAAAAATGTTCAAGACAGCAGAAGAATTTGTTTGGGTAATGACACCTCAGGTCATGCCCAACTTCAGTCTTATGATGAAAGATAAACTTCAGGCAGGAGTTAAATTGAAGTCTCTAATCTATGAGAATCCAAATCCCTCCCTCAAGTCCTATATTTATACTGGACCTAATATAGAAAGGAAGACATTGCCCAACATTCCTGTTGCAATAATAGTGACTGAAAAAGAGGCATCTATTTGCCTTCCCCATTTAGATGGGGAAATGGTAACACATGCTTTCTTTGGATCAGATTCCACGTTTATAAAATGGGTCAAGGAACTATATCAATACTTTTGGGGAGGAGCGGAAGCATGCTTTCCATAATTCTCCAATATGAATTCCATTAGCCCATAACCATCAATATATTCAACTATGATTTTGTCCACTTACAAGAAATATCCAAAGATCTGATGCTGTTAAAGGAACGCCTATTTCTGGCAGCGCGGGCAAAAATAGACTTGTCCTCCACCGTGGGCAATCTTCTCTATGACCGCACCACACTCTGGACAATTCTTGTCTTTCATATTGGGTCCCATGACTGGAATGTGACGACCTTTTTTACCAAAGAGGTCTTCGAAATTATCTTTTCCTCCGGAACAAATTCTCTCATTAAGAATCTCTTTCATTGAATCATAGAGATTGTTTTTCTCATTTTCAGATAAGGTGCCTGTGTTTCTCTTTGGATGAATGCCTGCTTTGTAGATAATTTCCTGAAAAGCAGCATTACTTAAACCAACAATAACGGCTGTCTTTCCTACAAGAGCTGCTTTGATGTTCTGCTTCTTCTCGTTCAGCAACTCTGAGAATCTCTCACTTGTAAACTCATGTTCACCAACTGGAGAAGGTGTTTCAGAGAAGTCTCGTTTATAGACATAGAGATTTGGAACTTCAGCATCTTCTGCAACATAAATCAGACCCATGCTTGATTGCCTAATGGTTAAGAATGTTCCATCTGTGAATTCCATTTTGAAGTGAATTTTCTTTGGTAACTCCTCGCCCTTCCTTATGTAACGATACTGTGCTCCATAATCGCCGCAGAGGACTAAGTTCATTTTCTTGTTGAATTGAATGTGGATGACATTTCCTCGATAGTCAATCGATTTTATTTTGCATTCAATGAGCTTATCAAAGTCCTTTATGTTCTTGTTAATGAATCCAATTTTCTGCAGCTTCTGATAATTAGAAAGCTCAACAGATTTGACTTTCTTATCTATCATTGTCTGAATCATTTGTTCAGCTATGATTTGCGCTTCTGGTAGCTCAATGCTCACTTTTTTCCACATCCCAAACGCGATGCTTTGTAATATGAGAGCAGGTTTATACATTTTACTTCAGATCAAATCCGTGCCGTCTTAAGATATCAATGAGGGGGTCGCCTTTTCTGAAAGCGCTTCTGAACTTCCGTGAGATGTGTTCAGACCAACTGTACTTGTCGAATCCAATTTTATCCTCTTTATCAACGAGATCCACCTTAGTCCGAGATTTGATGTAATATCCTTGTGCCAGGAATCCTTCATCCATCTTTTTCATGCAAGCCTTGATGTCTTCGTCAGTGTGGTGATGATATTCATCCTCGAATGCAGCCATCTCAAGAGGGAATCGAGGTCGAATCTCGGTATCTTCTGATGGGTTTGGGTATCCGACGCTCATTCCTACAACTGGAAAGACGCGTTTTGGAACATTGAAGGTTTCTGCGATTGAATCAGCTTTTAGTGGAGTGAGACCATAAAGGACTGAACCAAGTCCGAGGGACTCTGCTGCAATTGTTAGATTTTCAATCATGAGCACAACATCTTGTATGCCCAACCAGATTGCCATCATGTCGTCATATCCATACTCATAACCCCTATGAGCCATTATCTTCTCAAGTCTACAGAAGTCAATGAAGAATATCATATGGATAGGAGCTGTGGGATAAACTGCAATTCCTGCTTCCTTCATCTTGTCACGACTACCCGTATATATCACAGAACACATCTGAGCAGCAAATGGTGCCCTAAAACCCGCCTCCAGAATTTGTAATAGGACTTCTTTACTAACCGGTTTGTCTATAAACTCTCTAATCGATCTCCTATTGTGAATTACTCGGAGCACGATTTTTGAAGTTGAGTGGTCAGTCATAAAAAATCACTAGTAAAAGCATCTCAATAAATTTACTAAAAACAAGTGACATGGACCCTGTCTAAAATATAAGACATCAATAAAATAATCAGGTTCTAGAATTTCTTGGGACCTATTAGGTCTAGAATCATTATGAACCTGATGAAACTTGAACCTCTTTCGTTACGCCCTTAAGATGATCTCCCATCTTATCAATACGATCAACCATGCGTCTTAATGTATGCAACATATCTTCAACTTTCTTTTCTCTGACCCTGTGTGATAACATTCTCTCAATGGTCATCAGTGCTGTTTGTGCTTCTACAACAGCTTCGTGAACTGAACCAGGGTGTGCAACATGAATGTCTTCTCTCAGAACATACTGAATTAAATCCAGCAAATCCTCAGTTTCATAGACCTTCATATCAATCGCTCTTGATGGACATGCTGCTACGCAAACACCACAGCCACGGCAACGCTCCTGACGAACTGTTAACTTTCTATCTATAATGATTGGAGCTTGCCATGGACAAACCTCAGTACATAAGCCACAAAGGATACAACCCTCGGTTCCATCCATCCTCACTTCAATTGTTGAAATTAGGGCAATCTCAACAGGTTCAAGAGAATCAATATACTCTAACTCAGCTCGTTCTTTCGAGGTCTTGGTCATGGAACGAACATCTCGCCTTTTTACCTCTCGTTCTATCATGTCAATTTGTGCTACACATGACTCAAAAGTTTCTCTAAGTGCATTCAATATCCTATCGAGGTCATCGTCTGTATAGTTTCTTAGCTCACTAGGTAGAATCTGGGTGACTGTGGGTTTCCTTCTTTCGATTCTACTCTCCATCATTAGTCGCCAAAATCCTCATCGATCTGAAGTTCGTCCAAGGGCACCATTCTTGCATTTTCAAGTATGCTAGAAACTTTACCCCTCTTCCTTAGCTCATTTTCAATCCTCGAAATGTGGACAGAGCTTGCAACAATTGTGTTTTTCAGAGATACTAACATGAGTCTTAATTCGTGGTCTGTATGGGCATTTACCCTTTCGGGCAATATGACTTTAAAGGAATGCTTTTGTCCACTCATCGCTCTAGACATCTTTCTCTCCACCACCTCCTTTTCTAATGTGGGATTCGGAACTTTAATGTGGGATTCGGAACTTCCACTAAATGGATTTACAGATTTACTTGCTTTTGGTTTTGAAGAATTCGATAATTTAGCACATGTCCTGCTCCATGCTTCATACGGAATTTTCCTTTTCATTCCACATCACTTCCATTGGTTTCTCAA
>JAEORI010000039.1 GCA_016840965.1 Candidatus Thorarchaeota archaeon
ACCACACATCAGACCAAACAGTAGAGATTTACTTATTAACGAGTTTGAGGACTTACATCAGCAGGATTTCGCTACGGAGACAAATGCTGATGTCAGACGAAACCTATGAAGGGGCAACAGCCGGAAAAGTACTAGTTTTTGATGAAAGTGAAACCGTTAAATTTCCCAGGGCTTTCAAAAACGCCATGGGTACAGGTCAAGGTCTTATGGTGCTAGTGCACAAAGACCGACTCATTAAGATATTTCCCTTAGAGAGTGACGAAGTATTATTTCTGAGTCTTGAGATTGGGAAACTCACAAATGACTTCTTGACCAAACTATCTCAAATATTCAAAAGGGCAGGTCTCGTTGACCTCTTATTCTCAACGGGAGTGTGTCTCCGAGGGACGAGATGTTTCTACGAGTGTTACTTCAACCCTGGACAACTTAGTTCAGACATAAATGAGCTAGAGAGTTCTCTCAAGGTTCTTGATGGAGTTCAAAGAGTCGTAATCGAACAAGTGTCAGTTTGATTCAGAGAATAGTACCTTCAAGTAACCTCATTGGTGCATAAGACATGCAGAATATTGTTCAATTTATACTGGACATGATTAGTCAGGGATATGTAGGTCTCTTCATAATTTGTTTTGCAATAAACATGATTCCTTTCCTAAGCCCCAGCAACATGGTGCTTTCTGGTGCTGCTGTGCTAGTTTTTTCAATCCTAATGCCTGTTGGACTTGTGGACGCAATTCTCATAGGAGTTATTGTAGCTATAACTGCCACACTCGCAAAATTGATTCATTTCTATGTAGTCAGAGGATCAAGGGCAGTTCTTTCTGATGCACGCTTATCATCTCTAGATTTAGAGAAGCAACGTGTTGAGAAATGGGGCGCTCTTGCGCTCTTTATTGCAGCAGCTTCTCCAGTACCTGACGATCCACTGATTGTCTATGTCGGTCTTACAAAATACAATACGGTGAAATTCATAATCAGTTATTTCACAGGGAAAGTTGCCGTTACAATTGCTGGAGCAGTAATTGCCCTTAGTGGACTTGCGTTGGGCGGTGGTTTTTTTGAATCAATGCCCATTGTTGTTGCTTCAATCGCGCTAACAGCTGTCATAACTGGAATTCTTTTTAAAAGAAAACCGAAAGTCAAGAGTCCGACGTACTACAAGATATTCTTGAAGATGAATTAGCCAGAAATGAAGATCATTTAGAAGAAGAAAAAGATGGTAATTCAACAACTTCTAGGAACTAATGTTCGGTGCATAATTCTTAAGTGTAAAATTAGGAAATTCGAAATAGTCTAGGTGAAAAATGTGGCCAATACAAGTTTAGCAGAAATAAAGTGCACTAAATGCAAGAATGTCTATGAAGCAAATGTAGTGGATCATATTGATCTCTCTGAAGACCGAGATATGATTAAAGCCCTAAAAGCTGGCAAAGCAAATCGAGTCCAATGCCCAAAATGCAAGAAGGTTATGTTCCTTAGTAGAAGCGTAGTTGTAAACTTTGAGCCTGAAAATAAAATCGTAGTCTATGATCCTTCAGCTCGAACCAAAGCCGCAAAAGAGAATCTTATCCAAGATTTTCATAGTGTAATATCCTTCAATGAAACTTTGAGTGAGATAGGAGAAGACACCGAATTTCTTGTCATTAGTAAACTTGATCCTTTGAAATCAATGCTTGATGAGTATCTCAAACAACACAGTTAATTCGCTAGAGCTTTCTTTTTCCTAATAGAAACTCCTCGACCCATCTTTCAGCTCGATACATTGTTGTGGGCGCTGGAGGCATCTTAAACCCGTAAGCTGAGATTGATTCTAAAGAACCACCAAGACCTCTCTTCAAAGCAAGCTTGGTTCCTCTTATTGCGTCCATCAATATAGGTCCAGCATTTGGTCCATCAGTTACTTCCATTCTGATGTCTATTTTGATAGGAGCTCCACCAAATTGTCTACCATTGATGTAAAAGTAGGAGTCCCTGGCGTTCGCCATGAAGTCAACGTAGTCGCTTGATCCAGCAACTAGAGGTGCGTCATAGGGCAAGTCTTGACTGATTGCTTCGCTCTTCACTCCTCGTTTTCTCATTCGCCCTCTATAATGTGAATCTAGTGACTCTGCACCACCACCTACATCTAATTGATAGCTTTTATCCACCCTGACTCCTCTTGATACAAGGAGCTGTAGTATGTTACGATGAAAGACTGTTGACCCCAATTGATCCTGAATATCATCACCCACAAGAGGAAGTCCTTTTTCTTCGAATTTCTTACTCCATTCCAAATCAGAAGCTATTGGTATTGGTGTGCCATTTATGTATGCACAACCTGCATCAAGAGCGGCTTTAGCATAGAACTTAGTTGCTTCTTCAGCTGAACCTGGAATTAGATTGATGAGTATCTCTGCACCAGAGTCTTTGAGGACTTTTACAACATTTGCTTCCTTTTCTGATGAGATTTTAACTAGTGCTTTGAGCATCTCATCTACCCCGTCTAGCACATGTCCTTTCATTACCTTAACTCCAGTCGTTGGCACTTCAGCAAAACGCATCACATTGTTTGGTTTGGCAAAGATGGCTTCTGCTAGATCAAAGCCTACTTTTGTGTGTGCTACATCAAATGCTGCTACAAACTGAATGTCCTTTACATGATAACCAGCAAAGTCAGGATGCGCTAGGCCAATGACATCACCATCTGTTTTTGCATCCTTGTAGAATTCAACACCCTGCACAAGTGCACTTGCACAGTTGCCAACTCCAACAATTGCGACCTTAATTCCGTTCAAATACGCCACCTCTGGCTCTAATCGTGAAAATCTCCAGATTTCTTATAAGTTATTCTATGGATATAGAATAGTTACTGCATTTTTGTCTGTTGGGGAAGGACTTATGTTGGTATGTTGCATACATATTTTTGGACGAATGGCAGACGCCTCTTTGCTCCACGCATCGTCTAAGAGTCGTGGGAACGATGCGACCGCGTTGCATAGGCGTATACGAATGTCCATCTGCAGGGAAATTCGTGCTCTCACCCCCGAGGGTTCAGAGAAGTGTCTTGGCAATGTGTGCACTGGAGCGCCACTCATGTTCAAAATAACTAAAAGAGGGTGGACCTCGAGCCCAAAAAAAACGGGCACTTCGGTGTCGCCTTCGTCCACCTCTTCTTATGTTATATAGGGAATTCTTATAGGGGATTCATACTTCTGAAAATCCAGCAGTGCCCTCAAATTATTGAATCACATGCTCCAGAGTTCCAGGCACAGCTTTGCGATCCCTGAGGAAGATTCTACTTTTGAAAGCCTGCAAATCCAAGGTGATAGACCATGGGATATCAAGAGAGAGAGCCAATCGAAGCTCAAATTTCAGAACTTAAGCCAAGAATGAAGAGTGTGAACATTTCATTCAAGGTAATCGAAAAAGGTGAAGTCAGGGAGGTTGCATCCAGAGCTGACGGAGAACAACACCGTGTGTGTGATACAATTGTTGGTGATAACACTGGTCTTGTGACAGTACCCCTTTGGGACGCCTCAATTGATGAGGTTGAGGTTGAAAAGACCTATCGCCTCGAGAACGGATACACAACCCTCTTTCAAGGTCATTTAAGACTCAATATCGGACGCTATGGCACCATAAAGGAAGCCGAAACAGCTATCGAAGAGGTCAATAGTGAAGTTGACATGAGCGAGCAAGAACACGAGCGTCGCCCAAGATATGGTGGCGGCGGTCGAGGGTATGGAAGAGGCGGCGGAGGAGGCGGAGGCTACGGTCGAGACCGCGGTTATGGCGGTCGGGATCGTCGTCGTAGCGGTGGATATCGCGATAGAAGCGATGGCTACTAATCCTAATTAGAAATAACTTCATTTGGGGTAGAACTACATTCGTAGTATCTCCCCGACATCTTTTCATTTCAAACTTTCAGCTAGTAGGTCTACAATATCAACTATACGTACAGAGCTATTAATTAGATCAGCACCTTCTTTGAGATTGTGCTCGCAAAAAGGGCATGATGTAGCGATTATTTCTGCTCCTATTGCAACTGCACCTTTCACTCTGTCCGCTGCTATCTTCTTTGAAAGTTCCGGATTAAAGGATCGAAGTCCACCGCCAGCACCACAACACATAGCAGCTTCTCTTGTGGTTTCCATCTCCAATAGTTCAAGACCTGGAATCATTTTAATTAGATCTCTTGGTTGGTCGTATAATCCCAAAGCTCTGGAGAGATGACACGGATCATGATAAGTTATCTTTACACCTCTGCCTAGGGGTTTTAATTTGAGTTTCTTCTCCTGGACAATATCGGAAAGGACTTCAACCACATGCGTCACTTCAGGAATATCCACATTGAGCTTTGGATAGTCTTCTCGTAGAGTCTTTAAACATCCAGCACAGGTTACGATGATCTTTTTGACACCTTCATCCCTCATTCTCTGAGCGAATTTTTCAGCATTCATAGACGCATCTGTTCTTCTCCCAGTCCTCAACATAACACTACCGCAACATGGCTCGTCTACAAGAACTCCAAACTCGACTCCAGTAGCTTTGAGGATTTTTGCAGTTGACTTAGCAATGTTTGGTAGTCTTGTTGCTGCAGTACATCCAGCATAATAGAGAATCTCACCATTCAGTGGGACTTCGAAACCAACTTCTGCAACCCAATCCCGCTTGTTTGAATCGTTATCTGTGTAAGGATTGTCATATTTCATTATCCTCTCTGCGAGCTCATCCCGAACATCATTTGGGATTTCATTTAGAACTTCTCTGACTTTTTCAAGACAATCTGCAGGATCAAATTCAGCAGCACAGATTTCAGTGCAGTTTCCACATAATGTACAAGAATAGAGTGCCTCAGCATTCTCTGCTGTTCTCTCTAGGGCGCCTTCTATAAGAGCTAATGCAACTTGAATTCGACCGCGCATGAAACTGGTTTCAAATCCAGACGAGTTTCTCCACACCGGGCAGACGCCATCAAATCCTCTGTCTTCGTACACAGCATTTCTGCAAATTCCGCATCTTCGGCATTGCATCAGGTTCTCAATGAGGTCATCGAGGTCTATCTCTGTCATTATTAGATTCCTCCAAGTACTCTAGGGTTCATTATTTTATTCGGGTCAATTGCTTTCTTGATTAACTTGAGAAATGCCATATAGTCATCCATGTCTTCAATTGCATCTTTCCAGTACTCAGCAAATTTGAAGGGCACCGCACCAGATTTGAAGAGGGATTTGGCAAGTTCTCTGTGAGCGTCACGCACTTTCATCTCTTCCTCTTTATCTTGGGGGTCAAAATACATGTGAGGATACATATTCATTGAAGAATGTCCCGTTTGAAATCCAGCCGTGTGTCCCATGAACCCATACCTATCCATTGCTTCCATAATTAAATCGACTGATTTGTGGGAATTTCTAGGAGTCTGATGGTGGTATATCGTTCGCCAATGCCATCCGTGAGCATAACATGCACGAACGAAGTTCCAAAGGCGTCCTTCCCATTCCTGAAAAGGCATTTCAGTGATATCAAGAACTCTACCTCCCAATTTTTCACAGATTTCTCTTGCAAGTCGTGCATCACTCTTCAGCATATCCTCACGGGTGCGACCTATTGTCATCGAAACAGAACGATGTGAGAATTCAAGATTTGTTGGAAAACCTAACTCCTCTGCGAGTAAATCCCAGAATAAATCAAGAACCTCACCTGAATAAATGGACGTGAAGAGACCATTGATGTCATTTTGCTTCACCTCGAGAAGGAACTGTTCAGCTTCTTCAGTTGAATTAAAACCATACATGTTGTAGTCAAAGTACTTCAACCGCTTGAAGACCTTTACACTCGCTTTTGTGATGATTCCAAAGCTACCAAGCGAGCCAATGAAGAGACCTGTGATGTCCGAGCCAAAAGCATATCGTGTGAATGGCCCTGGAGCATAAGGATTGGCTTCAGAACCTGTTTGGATGATTGAGCCATCCGGTAGAACAACTTCTAGTCCTAGAACTATCTCTCCAGTACATCCATAGAGGCTTGAGCCAGGTCCCGCACCATTTACTGCAATATTCCCTGCTACCGTACAAACAAGCGAAGATTCTGGGTAAACAGGCAGGAACAAGTCGTGAGCAGCGAGGAATTTATCTAATTCACCATATGTAACTCCAGCACCTACTGATACTGACCTGAGGTCTTTGTAGAGTTTAATTTCAGTTAGCCGCAGCAATTCTATGACAATTGAACCTGGTTTTGGTATTGCTTCCTGTTGCAGACTTGAACCACCCGATCTTGGAACTATCGGTATCTTGTACTCGTTTGCCAGCATCAATATTTTAGAGACCTGTTCGGTATTCGCTGGACGAACAACTAACTCAGGAAGAACTGGATCAGCAGCCATAGATGCTGTTTGAGAATAAGCGAGTAGCACATCTTCTTTTGCGGACACGAATTCTTTGCCTACAATCTCCTCGAAACCAGCAACCATCTTCGCATTCATCTAGCTTTCCCCTCCCTTTGGTTTTGGCAGAATTCCTGGATTCAGAATCTCATTGGAATCGACATTCTTCTTCATTTCGTTTAAGAATTGGAGATAACTATCCATCTCGGAGATTCCATCAACCCAGTATCTTGCCAGCTTGAAAGGCACTGCTCCTGTCTTGAAAAGTCGTTGACAGAGGTCTCTATGAGCTTCTTTGACTCTCCCTTCTTCCTCCTTGTCCTGTGGGTCGAAATATAGCTGTGGATATAAGTTGTAGCTAGCATGCCCTGATTGAAATCCTGCTGTGTGTCCAAGGATTCCATACTCATCCATAACAGACCACAAAGCTTCTACTGATTTGTGCAAATTCATAGGTGTTTGGTGATGGTAAAGGATTCGCCAATGCCAACCATGTACGTATGAAGATCTTGCAAGCTCTCTCATACGGTCCTCCCACTCGTTCTTAGGTAGTTCCTTGATCCCGATTACATGTCCACCCATTTGTTCGCAAACAGATTTTGCAGCTCTCATATCACTCTTGAGTTGATCTTTCCTTACACGTCCTACAGCCACAGACACAGTGAACTTTGGCCATTCATATTCTGGAACTCCATACTCTTCGCCTACCATATCAAGAAAGAAATCAAGAATACGGCCCTCATAAAGAGCCATCCAAATAGCATTAACCTCATTCTCTTTCAATTCTAACATGAATCTCTCTGCATTCTCAACTTCGTCGAACCCATATGTGTTATAATCAAAGAATCTCATTCTTCTATGAGTCTTCAGAGAGACCTTTGTGATAATTCCAAAGCTACCAAGAGACCCGATAAAAAGGCCAGTAAGGTCTGGTCCAAAGGCATAGCGTAAGAAAGGTCCGGGTGAGTTTGGATTCGCTTCAGAACCTGTTTGGATAATAGTTCCATCCGGCAGAACGACTTCAAGCCCCATCACGAGTTCTGCTATACAACCAAAGACTCCTGATCCAAAACCAGCCCCATTTACAGCGACATTTCCAGCAAATGTAGCAACTAAAGATGATCCTGGGTAAAACGGAACCCAGAGATCATGTTTATTCAGATACTTATCTAAAGTGCCAAACGTAACCCCGGCTCCAACCGTAACTGATCTCAAATCTTTATACAAGACAATATCATCAAGTCTCATTAGCTCGATTACTAGACTATTTGTTACAGGAGTAACTTCACCTTGGAGACTTGAACCACCAGATCTAGGTGTCACAGGAATCTTGTATTTGTTCGCTACCTTTAGTATTCTTGATACTTCTTCTGTTGTTCCCGGTCTGACCACCACGCTTGGTAAGACAGAATCATAACTCATAGACGCCGAAGTGGAATAAGCAAGAAGTACGTCTCTTCTCGTAGAGATATATTCCTCACCAACAATCTCTGATAGTTCATCCACTATCGTCTTATCCAAACTATGTCCTCCGGATGATGAATTTTCATCAAAAGATATGTCTGATTTTCATGAGATCTGATGCTGAACCTTTCACTTTCAGTTTCCTTTTGAGTAGTGCTGATGCTGCGCTCATCTCCTCAAGGAATAGTTTTCGAATTGTGTCCTCATCGCTTTGTATTCTCATGTCCGGATTGTCTATTGGACCTTCGTTGACAGTTATGTTGTTATCTTTAACAACAAAGTGATATTCTAGCCCTTCTTTCAAGCTCAATTGTGCTGTTCGTTCCCATCCATCGATGGCTTCAAGTGTCTTTTCTCGTTGAAGTCCAATAGTAATTCTTTCTCGCATGAGTTCAAGTAAGTCTTGAGTCATCTCTCAACGCTCCGAGAGCATGGTGCAGCTAAAGGTCAATTTAGTTATTTCCTTTCTTGTTTGACACTCACATCTGTAGATTTCTGTTGATGTTCATTATATAAAACACATAATTTATCGGAAAACCTGAAAGCCTGACAGTCTTTTCTTTTATCATAACGGGGAATGGAGATTATTGATGACTATCGTGATTATTGCTTAGATTATATGGGTTAAAAGCACCCTTTTTTGCGTGATGTCATGGCATCTGAAGTTTGTTACTATGTCCAAAAAAAGGACCATTGGCTGAAATTTTATCG
>JAEORI010000292.1 GCA_016840965.1 Candidatus Thorarchaeota archaeon
GCATTCTTACAGGTGCTAGACGGACCCAACTTGAGATTGCTCGAACTGCACGTGTGACTGAGGTCACCGTGAGAAATCGCTACAAGGAAATGGTTGAGAAGTTAGGAATCTCGACTACTTGAGCTATGGAGGGGGTTTTTCCCCCTCTTCTCCCTTTTTGTCTTCAGAATTGGATTTTATATCTAAATTCATATTTCCCCTGTCGTATATAGGCTTATCATGGTAGATTTCAAAATAAACTACAGTGAGAATTATCATGTCCACAAAACGGTCGATACTAGGCGTTTGGCTAATCGAGCGAGGTAGTGGTAGGAATCTTGTCGCGAAATGCTATTCTGATGCCGTTAAGTTGGATATGGATTTGATTGCACCATTTCTTTCTGCAACCCATACGTTCATTGACAAAGCATCAAATGAAACCCTAAAGACTGTTGATACAGAAACGAACAGATACGTCTGGGAAGCTAATGAACATCCTCTTTTTGTTATGGTTGTTTCTAAAGCAGCTCGACTAGGACACATGCGTTTCATGCTGGAATATGCACTAAATGAATTCATGAATAAAGAAGTCCCCCCCAACACGAATATTGTTGAAGTATTGAAAAAATGGCATGGAGCTCCAAGTACGTTCAAGAATTTTGGTAATTTTGTTGACGAGTTAGTAACCCAGTATGAAGTGACAGACGAGAGCCTTGTTGCTGGTAAATCTATGGACTGTCTTGAGGTCTATAGCCATATCTTCAGAGGAATTATGAAAGTGAAAGGATCTAAACAGAAAAAGGAGGCAATTGTCAAGCGAATGAACAGCTTAACAGAACCCCTGTTAGATCGATATCCATTCCTCCAAAAAGTGCCAATTGATGTTGCAGGGATTGAGGTTTTAGACATTGATGTCAACACTGTTGCCTACCAACATCTTCGTGACTCTCTCGAGGAGTTACTAAGACTACTTGGAAAGGCTGTTCGTGAAATAGTGACTCCAAAAGCATATCGTGACATGTTATTCGATTATGTCATGCCATATGTGAAGCACGATATCCAACGATTACAGACATATGCAATCCTTGACGATGTCGTTAGATATCTTTTCTAATTACTTTTCAAGAACGATAATTGCCCGCTGAACCAACTGCCCTCTCTTCCTCTCTGGAATGAGTTCTCGCTCTGGCCTTATTTTCAATCGTGGGTCAATTTCTTTTCTACTCTTAATAGAGTTGCTTGCTAGCATCCTGTAAAGTGTTAGTCCTGTATCCCTTATCAAATCATTAAATTTGATTGATATTGGTCCACTTTCCGTCTTTATTACTGGAATAGTCATGCCAACACGGCCATCTGGTCGAAGAATATTCGAAATCTGTTTGAGTACACTACGATAAAGAGTTGTAAGTTCGTCGATTGTTTCTTCAGCCTCCTCCCTTGTAGGTGTCTTCTTGTAGATGGGTCCTAGAACTGGCTCAAATGCCACAGCATCAACCTCTTTCTTAATGAGTGATGATAATTGTCTAGAATCCCCTATGAAGATGTCATATTCCAACTTCTGTCCAAGGTCTTTAGCCAACCATTTCATGTTTGACCTTGCACCTTGAACTTGGTTTCCATCTATATCAACACCAATACATTTCATTCCTAAGATTGCCGCCTCCATGAGAATAGTCCCTGTTCCACAAAAAGGGTCCAAAACTGTGTCCCCGGGTCTTGCTCCTGCGAGGTTAAGTAAAGTTCTACATATTTTGGGACTTGTGCTGATTTCAGCTGAAACAAATGGTCTTGATTCGTCTCGGTATTGTTGCAGCATAGAATCGTAGACTACATTTGTTCTGGCGAAGTATAATCGAGTTTCAGAGAAAATTGCTAAAATCTCTGCGTTTGGTGGAGTTAGTAAAGAGTTCCGAGCAATTGATTTCGGCCATAGTGCAATGTTCAGTCTACCCTCCACCCTTCTATCTGGCTCATCATAGATATAATAATCAGCTCTTCTTGCTCCATTCTCCAGAAGTAATTTCTTTACCTCATCATTCATTCCTCGTGAGAATCTTCTGAAATTAACTGGAAACTCCCCATCGATAATCGGATAGGTGCTGACTCCAAATTTGATTTTCTTCCCCTTGACTCTTGGCCATACAATCTTGAGCCAAGGACATTTTTTGATCTCATCCAGATACTCCTTATTTGCAGCCTTCTTAATTGGATAAGCTCCTAAAGGAATGTTGATGTCATACTCCCAAATGACCTTGCCAATTTTATAGCAACCTCCAAGAGCTGACTGCATATCCACAATCTGGTCATTGTTTAGCTTTTGTTCAATATCTATAATAGCTGCATTTCTTGTATGATCTACTAAATACCCCTCAAACCCTCTGTCCTGAATATAGACCAGAAGCTCAGCTATGCTGAGTAGCCAATTTGAACCAAGCACAAAAGCTAGTTTTGTCATTTTCTTTCTTTCTCCAGCTCTTCAAAGAGGAATTTGGCATATAGTGCCCCCTGAAGTGGATTTGTCGATTCACTTATGAAAGTGGGGGTATAGCCCACCTCTTGAATCACTTCTATTAATGGGGAGATATCTGGTCCCCACTCTTCTCCTAGAGGTCGATGAGCCACCTCTCCCTTCTCTGTGAATGTGATTCCACTGATATGGAAATGCATGTTCCTTACGAATAGTTCTCCCAACTCATTTTCGAATTGAGTCAGGATTCTGAGATAACTCTGTTTATCATTTATCTGGCCTTGGCTTCTTGCATAGAGATGTGCCCAATCAATTGTTGGAATACACCCTTCAAGTTCCTGGCATAGACGAATGATTTGGTCTGCTGAACCATAACTTGACAATTTACCAGCGATTTCTGGAGCTAGAAATGCACCACCACTCTCTTCACCTGCTGTTTCCCAGACACTTTTCAATGCACCTTTGATGATTGCATGGGCTTCACTCTCTTTCAAACCACCCAAAGATCCCGGATGGAATACAATTCGCTTTACATTCATTAGAGGGGCAAATCTAAGCGCTTTGACTAACCTGTTCTTTGATGTTTCTCTAACGCGAGGAGTTCTTGAAGCTAGGCTGATATAATATGCCGCGTGGAGGCTCATGCTAACTCCCGAGTCTTTTGCTAAAGCTCCAATTAATCTAGCCTTCTCCTCCTTAGTTTGCAGTCCATGCACTGCTGCATATTCCAGTGCACTCAATCCTGTTTCTCTTAAGATTTGAAAGACTCGCTTTATGTTGCTCCGCGCTTCAGTAGGATATCCTGCAGGACCAAAGAGAACATTGTCCATCTCTCAACCTCATCAATGCGTGCAATATTGAATCAATATGAGTAATTAGGTGTAGCGACTATTGTCCACAAGTCTTTAATTGAAGCTGTTTCTCGAGTGCTTAGTTGTGCTGGATATGACAGAATCATCGCCTGTTACTGCCGGAGAAAAGGGGTTCTATCCCATGGCTTTCCTATCTATTATTCGACCTCAGAATTGCATCATAGGTGGTCTTACAGTCATTGCAGGAGTAGCCATGGCATACAGAATGGCTCAAGTTGGTACTGGAATCACTGATTTTCTGCTTCTTTTCATCTATGGCTATATTACATATTTCTTTGTCGCGGCAGGTGGCAATGTTGTAAATGACATCTTTGATGTCGAGGTCGATAAGATAAATCGTCCACATCGTGCCTTGCCTAGTGGAAGGATGACTATCAGACAGGCATGGATATACGTCGTGTTTCTGAGTTTGACTGGTCTCCTATTTGCTATTCTGACAGGTCCATATAGTGCATTGATCGTATTCTGCTTTCTAATCATTGGATATGCATACGCCGCCAAAGTAAAGACATTGGGGCTCGCTGGAAATTTCATGGTGGCATTTTCATTTGCTTTTGGAATTCTATATGGTGCCTTTGCGTATGGCGAAACTATCGGCTTACCCCTAGCAAGCGCAATTCCATTGCCGCACTGGCTTTTCTTTTTCACAGCTTTTCTAATTCTACAAGCCAGAGAAACCATCAAGGGGGCTGAAGATGTTGAAGGCGATAAAGCAAGAGATGTTCGTACTATTGCCAGGGTCTATGGCTATAATGTTGCAGCAGCTGTTGCTGCAGCTCTGAATTTCATAGGAGTTTTCTGCTATATCCTGATTTGGATTTTGGATTTTGCGAGTTGGAATTTATGGCTATTACTCCTCTTGGGTGCAGCCATCGTCATTGGTGCTGGAATTGCTCCTCTCACAGGACCTGATAATAAAAGAGCACTTCTAATTGGAAGTACTTTGGATAAGATAGGTGCACTAGTTGGTCTAATTGCCTTTGTAGTAATTCCTCTCTATGGCATCCTAATTTAATGCGCTTGCCAAAAAGTCCACACTAAGACAATCACACATGCAATTGCCACAAGGGTCGCCCATACGGTCGAAGTGTCGTGAGCCTCTCTAATTCCGAATATTAAGAGATAACCAGTCCATAGAAATGCCCCTGTAGTCATGATATCTATTGTATACCAAATCCCCGAAGTGTAAGCCCAGTTAATTATCACTGGAGTAAAGTATGCTAGAGACCCTGGATCGAAGTCTACCACATCAGGAAAGGGTGGTAATGCAATAAGAACTACAATTATTGCGATCAGCCTCACTAAAATAACAGGCATCATACTATATCCAACAACGGATAGCGTTTTCATTTTGTTTCCTGTGCCACCAGTAATCTTGAAGGCAAAATGTGCGAACACAGTCCCAACAATCAAATAGATTATTCCTACCATGATGCTTGGCATTAGTCCTACGAGGGCTATTGCCCACGCCATTGAACCCTGAGGGCTAGCCAGCAAGTTAGCTGGTCCAATTTCGCCGCTAGTTGCATTAACTATGACATGGGTTGTTATTTTTGAGGTCAGAGACAGATATAGTCCAGCGACAATTAATGCATTTATTATGATTATCATGAATGGTCCTGCTGCATCTGGTCTTTGTCCTATATCTCGATATGCAGCAGCTGGTCTTCGTATCACTCCCCACACCCTCTCTTGTGTTCCCATGAACTTGACTTCAGGAGACTCGGGTCTCTTCAGGATTGGCAAAATTCTTTCGAGGGTTTCTTCTGCAATTGTTTCCTTACAGACTGGACATATAGTTGCATCAGCCGGAACAGGGCTGTCACAGAATTCACAGCGCCGCACGATTTATCATCTCAAATAAGGTGAGGTTCAAGATAGAATGTCGCGTCTGTCTATTTAAGCGAATTCCGGTTGTTTCAGAGTTCCTTTTTATTCACCACATCTTGAAATGTTTGAATACTCCTGTTGGATGAACAACAATGAATGGAATCAATGCGTCCCAAAGACTCTGAAATGCGTTCAGAATTATACCAAAGTTTATGATAACTTCCAATGAAATAACTGGGGCGAATAGTGCTAAATATGCGATGTTAATTGGTACCATGATTGAAACACGTAACAAAAAGGC
>JAEORI010000293.1 GCA_016840965.1 Candidatus Thorarchaeota archaeon
CCTGCAAAATGATCTGGGAAAGCCATACTGTCATATCCTAGTGAGTCAATGAGCTTTGCATTCTTCAGCGCGTTGTCCCAAGGAGGTAGAAAGGGACCTGGCGCGCCTATTTTGATATCATGTATATCAACCACTTAGTCGCACGTCTCCGCAAAGTGAATGAGGACCTTCTTGACTTTTTCAAAGTCCTCCAAATGCATGAATTCATCCAGTCCGTGGTAGTTATTATCGTCCCTAAGAGTTCCATAACATACTGTGGGTATTCCATGAGATGTGAAGTAATGGCCATCATTTCCTCCCAGATCCGCTGCAATTTTTATTTCTGGGTCGACAATCTCCTTGACCGCATTGTGGAATGCCTTGACATACTTATTCCCAGAATCTGATCCCCAGCCTGCATGTTTGGTCTTGAACATCAGAGTTGCTTCAACACCAGTCTCTTCCTTTGCTCTCTCGAAGAACTCCTCTATGTTCTTGACAACATCTTCGACATTCTCTTCTGGGATTGTTCGACAGTCAAATGATATGTCAGCTTTGCCAGGAATCGTATTGGTCTTACTCCCTGCATTGAAGACAGTCATTGAGAATCGACCCCAGAGTGTCTGGTGGGGACTACCGGGGGGTGCTGGAAGTTTGGAAGCGACTTTTCGACGAACATCCACATAGTCTAGCATTACCTGCATCAATGGAATTGAGAGATGTATTGCGTTGGCAAATTTGAAGGGATATCCGGCATGTCCCTGAACCCCTCGTACTGTCATGGTGCCTGCTATGACTCCGCTCGCACCATTACTCACATACTCAGGACCGGAGTCAACAACGATTCCAAAGTCACCGTGTATCTTGGGAGGACCATTCATGAGATAATCAATGCCCCAAACGCCACCGATTTCCTCATTTGGACTAATTAGAATTTTCCAATTTGCCTTGGATGATCCCTTTTGAATGAGCTGTTTTGCAGAGCTAACAGCCGCGACAATGTTTCCCTTGTTATCGCTAGCACCACGACCATATGCTTTCCCTTTTTCAATTGTTAGCTCGAAGGGAGGTTTTTTCCATTCCTCTATGTCACCAGCAGGCACAACATCATAGTGCGTACAAAGTAAGACTGTAGTCTTTGCGCCAACATCCATTGTAGCAACGACGTTGGGTTGAGGTATGCCGTCGTGCATCGAATCAAAAATTTCTACATCAAGACCTGCCTCTAGACAGTACTTTTTGATAACCTCAGCACAGACTGCATAGTTCTTCTTCTCATCGCTGTTTGTATCCAGCTCAACAATCTCTCTAAGGAATTGTTCTTCCCATTTATCCATCTCAGCTCATCTCCAATGGGTGGTGGAAGTAGAGCTAACGTCACTCATATTACTTCTGGCAGGTCTGACAATAGCTGGTCTTGAATCGATTTGCAGTTATTTCAGAAACTCTACTACCACAGAGAGGACAAATCTCACCGCCTCTGTTATGAACCATTAGGAAATCCCTCTTCTCGTTGGCAATCTCATCAAGAGACCGTTCTGAAAGGATTTCACGAATTCGTGTCAGAACTCTTCTCATAGCATTATAGAGTTTCTCGATTTCTACCGTAGTCAAAGTGGATCGTTTTCTGAATGGTAAGATACCAGCATACAATAGAATCTCATCCGCATAGGCATTTCCAATCCCCTTCACAAATCTTTGATTCCGTAACACGTTCTTGATCTGCCCATTATGACGTTTCAGTTGCTGTCTGAAGACATCTAGAGTTAAGGATGAATCTAGAGCTGAAAGTCCCCGTCCCTCAAATTCAGCAACTGATGAGTAATCACCTTTGTCGACGAGATATATCCTTCCCATCTTTTTAGTATCTGAATACCAAAGTGTCAAGTCTTCTGTCTGAAAAGAGACCATATCATAGCTTGTGGGTTTTTTGAACCTTGGAATGATCCTGAGTTTTCCTGTTAACATGAGATTCAGCACAACATCATAATTGGCAAGCGAAAGAATCAAGAACTTCCCATCTGCAACTGCGGAATCAAAAGTTTCTCCTACTGATTTGGCCTCGAATTCATGAACAGGGAGACCGTGAATTACTAGGTGGTTATGGACTGTTGTTTTCTTTATAGTATGACCTTTGAGGAGACGAGTCAATTGCTCAGCTATTATTTCAAGCTCTGGAAGTTCTGGCATCTGTTCATCGTGAACTAACGTTCATTCACTTTTAAAGGTAAGATTATCATCAATCAATTAATCACAACGACCAAAAGACTAAGCCAATATTGAAAAAATCGTAGAAAGTGGTGTGGAAAAATGGACCATCGTACGAGAATTCTTGCAGCAGTTATTCTCACCTTTGTGGTCACTTTCTCTGTCGGATTTGTCACGGAAAATATCCGTGAGTCAATGACATTCGTATGGACAATTGAGGAAGGACAAGAGTTCGTTTTTGCAGTAAAGGTCACAGGAAGCACAACATCAAATTACTCGGTGAGTCCACCACCATTCATAGAAATGAATAACACCTACATTCGCGTGGAGATAATCTCACTCCCAAATGTTACAATCATATTCTATGCAGATACTTTTCTTCAGAACATAATAGAACCTACAAAGACTAGTTCCAGCTTTTCAAATGGCACCGACATCCCTACGGAGTTCCGTTTCATAATCAACAGGCACATTTCTCAATGCATTCTCCCAGTTGGGGGGTGGCGACATCTTGACTTTTTCTTTCCAAACCAGATTGATACACTATTCGTTGAGCATGAGTCGTATATATCGAAATTCTATAGAAATTCGTTTTATTTCGGGTACAGTATGAACGCAACAAATGAAGCGCAGGATTGGTATGGGATTATAGACTTAGAAACTGGAGTTCCACGCATTGTATCATTCTGGTTCTTTCGAACAAGTCGGTTACTGACCTATTGGTATAACGTGACCATGAATCTTGTTACATAGGCTAGTTTAATCCTAATACCCATCAATCACTATGTCGGACTTTTATTTATACATGAACGTGAATAGGACGTGTAGGAGAGGCGAATCATGCCAGAACCAATAACATACCACATTCAGAAAGGTCGCCTTGTTAAAATGAATAACCCAGGAAGCTTCGGGCTTGGCGACTGCTATCTTGTTGACGCTGGATTAAAGCTGTACTTGTGGATTGGTCCCAATTCACAAGTTGATGAGAAATTTCTCACAGCTGCATCAGCAGTGATGAGTGATCAGGCACGTGAAGGAAAAGCAGACATTGACAGAATTGAAGGAGGAAATGAACCTGCTGAATTCAAAGCACTCTTTGATGACTTCCGGCTGACCAATGAAGACACTGAAGGCATATTGAAGAAGGTCCACATGGAAACTCATGAGCACAAACTCTGGCGAGTTCATCGGGAAGGGGATGAAACCTTTTTTGCAGAGGTTAAACTCAGTAAAGACTCCTTGAAGAGCGATGATGTCTTCCTACTAGATGCGTGGGATGATATTTTTGTGTGGCGCGGTAAGGATGCAACAGCCAGGGAGAAGTTTGATGGTACTATCCTAGCACGAAGATATGACGCAGAGCGTGTTGGAGTGCAAGAGATTGAGATTATTGAGGAAGGACAAGAACCTGAAGAGTTCTTCAGATCCTTCACCTAGGTAAATTAGACTAACCTGTAGTGACCCGGGCGTGGCTCATAGAGGATGTTGCTGTCTTTCATCCGCGCAAGGGTCTCTGCAGCTACATGACGCTCGACACCGGCTTCTTCTGCAATTTCATTCAGAGTTGGTCCAAGAGACCCTCGTTTACCAGTGTCTAGTTTCTTTATTGCCTTCAGCACCTTGGTGTTGAACTTGTCAATTCGACTCTCTTTGCCCCAGTCCTTCTCAGCACTCTCTTTCAATTCTGTGAGCTCAATGAATTCCTTTAACGCTGGTTCAAGGACTCGGTCCCATGCGTATCTAATGTCCTTGGCAGTGACTGTGTCCTTCCAATAAGCACGTGCGGTGGAGCGCGCAAGTTTTATTGTGCTGAGTGGTCGACCAAGAGCGTCTGCATCAAGCAAATGCCCCCGTGCAAGTACACGTTCTTCAAAGCCAAAGCTCTCTCGCAGAGTGTCTAAACGTGTCAGTACATGCTCAGTTCCCGCATCAATGCTCCGTTTGGTAATCTCTGGAGTTAGCATTTGAAAAGTGATTGCGGACTTCAGGATTGGCAACCGCAGATGGGAGGGGTTTCGGGTTTCTATCCAAAAATCTTCATTTGATATTGCTAGAGGAATATCAGGGAGAAAAGCTGTTTCTGTTTTTGTGAGGGCACCAAGAGAGACCTCTTGATAGCCAGCAGGGTCTCGACGTTGTACACAGATTTGTTGCATCTTATTAATCGAGAATGATCCAACATCGAATCGCCAAAAACGGGGAGCTCTTACTCTAATCCCTTGAACGCTTCTAAATGAGGGTTGACGCCCTTTCATTGCTGGAGGAAGCACTTTCCTGATGAAGGAAAGTAGTCTTCGAACTTGAGTCTGGGAGGCAATAGCCTGAATCCCCATTGTGAGTCCTCCAATGCTTTCCTGAAAGGGAGGACTTGAAACAAAGAGACGTGCGAACACCCTCTTGCTAGCTTCAGCCATTCCTACGTACTCAAATAGGAGGCTGGATAGCTCATTGAGATTCATAGGTGGTGGAATATCTGAGATAAAATCAATTGGTAACGGAGTCCAAGTTTCTGCTGCAATTGCCCGAGTGATTGTCTGAGATTCTTCGAGAGGGCGTGGTGCAGCCACACTGGAGCCAATAACCTCAATATAGGCACCATCAGGCGGTAGCTCCCTGTCGCTCTCAATGAAGATGAATTCTCCATCAATCAACCAGGGACTGGGAGTCAGAAGAATAAGTGTAGTGTCCTGCGTATGACGAACAAATCCACGATATCGATATCGATGAGCTGATACCTTCTCCTGAAATTGTCGGAGAAGTTGAGATTCCCATCGTGTAAGCTCAGTCCCATACTCTCTTGTATAGACGTCGCTAATGCTTGTGGCATCTGCAAGCTGGTCACGCTCAGACCCATGTCGTTTATACAGCTCCTCCAAACCCATCTGTATCAATCTCTCACTTTTTTCTGAGGCGGCTGCTTTTCCCTTCGAATATACTCGCGATATGCCTTGGGATACATCTCTGCAAGCTTCTCGATTGTTGGAAGACGTGCAGTATACGGGATGAATGACTCACCAGGTGTAACCTTAGCAAGCTCTTTCTCCAGTAGTGTTCGAAGTTTTCTATTAATCTCAAACCCAATAAAATGGCGGAAATTCATTTTAGCGGCTACCGCTGTTGTCCCATTTCCCATGAAAGGGTCGAATACAATATCTCCAGGTTTCGAGGAAAAATCAATGCATCTTGAAACCACGTCAAGAGGTAGTGTCGTGGCATTTTTGGTAAGTCCAGTACGGTACTGACGTTTTACCGACCAGACATCCTCAGGATAATTCTCAATCTTGTTGAAGAAGTAGTTGTTTGGTGTCTTAACAAGAAGAACTATGTGATAGTGACTGGTGACAAACCGCTTCTTTGTATATACGCCAAATGGGTAGTGCCATATTAGATGATTCAGGGTTTCTAGACCAGCCTCTCGGGCACCTTGAAGCACGGCATCAAGATTTGTCCAGCCGCTGAAGATATAGGCGGATGATTCCGGTTTCATAATTCTGGGTAGTTCCGCCAACCATTTTACAGTGAACTCATGGTATGACTCATCTGTTTCCTCATAACCCTCGATGACTAGACGCTCATCGCGATTGTACACACTACTCTTTCCATCAAAGGAGATCCCAAAGGGAGGGTCTGCAATGACTAGGTCAACGGAATTGTTTGGGAGCTCCTTCATTCCATTGACGCAGTCTTCGAATCGGACCACATCTAACTCGAATTTTGAAGAGGGAGATTTAGCACGAAAATACAGTCTTTCAGCCTCTTCTCTAGTCCAATCGAATGTGGGTTTGAAGTAGAACTCTGCAAGGTTAGGGATATACCGTTTGCGGTGTTCCGTCTTCTGTTCACCCTTCTTTTCTTGATTAGTATTGGAGGTCATGTGCAGATTCACAATGATGTACGAGTCGGCTCTTCTTAAGACTAGTCATTCTTTGTACTTGCTACAATCACTCACAATATATCTGAAGGATCGACGCCTCGAGAGATAGCACGTTTTGTCATCCAGTCAAAATTATTGGTTGGTTGTTCAAGTCTTCCGGGAGATTCGTCACGAACCAGACTGAGTGCACCTTCTGGACAGACTATTGCACATACACCGCATCCAATGCATCTATTCTTGTCAACAACACACACATCATCAGGAATACTGAGTGCATCAAACTGGCACCGATCAACACATGTTTCACAGGCTGTGCATAGGTCAGCATTCACAGTCATAATGAAGTCAGTCTTGATGTACTCGCGAGGGTGTTCTAGATTCTCGACACCTCTGAGAACACCACAGCAGCAAGTGCAACAGTTACAAATGAAGGTTCGTCCAGATTGCACATTATAAGTACAATGAATAAGCCCAGCCTGTTCAGCTTCTCTGAGTAGTCTAAGTGATTCCTCTTTGGTGATGGCTTTTGTAATCTCGTCATCATCGTATGCATTCTCCTTGTTTGGAGCAAGTGCGAGGCAGACTGATCTGGGATAGTCGCAACCCTCACCAATCAAGTCTTTCTGCTTCCTACAGACACATTCACGTACACCCCAAGAAGCTGAAGACTCGATCATTTGTTCAGCTTTCTCAAGACTGTGAATCTCTAGCTCTGTGCTCACACTTTGATTTACTGGAATCACCTGAAAAATGACTGGTTTTACTTTTACAATAGTCTTGAATCCGGTTTCATTTTGAAAATACTGTTCGAGGCGTTGAGCAAGCTCCTCATCCATCCTGTTCAGTTGTTCCTCATATATGCCAACAGCAAAAGGCAGCAAACCGTATTTCCTAGCACCTGCACTCTTTGACATCCAAGTGTTAATCTGTCCCTTCTTGTGCATCGCGTCAAGGAATTTTTCTAGTTCGTCTTTTGGACGACTCAATCGATCGCTCAGCTCATCCAAGGTTTCGCCACGAAGTTTCAGCTGGCTAGCAAGTTCGGCTTCTTCAGGAGTGAATATCCATTCGAGTACTCTGAGATGAGACCCATCTTTAGCTGGTGGAAACCCATTTGGTATCTTGTCAAGCACAGCAGCTAATTTCTCATGCGGATTCATTGTCATCACAATTCCTCTGACAGGGTGTGAAGCACTGATAACCCTTCTGTTATTCAGGACATTGAAGTTTGATACCAAGAGGGCTGAGTTCTCCGTTGACTTTTCCCACAACGGTGATACATTCTAATCCTTTGCCAATTAGAATGTGAGCCAATGACTGTTGGAAGGGAGGAAGAAATGGGATTTCACTAGCAGCAAGAATGTCATTATAGACTTCCTTTACTCGAGGTGCTGTCAGATAGTTTTCAAGCTCATTAAGAGTTGTACGTGTTTCAAGAAGGATCTGACCTATCTTCTTCAGAAATGCAGTCTTAGGAACATTTACTGATGGACCAAATAATCGCTCTACATTCTTTTCAAACCAAGCTTGCATTCGATCGATATCATAGACTGGAAGAACTATGGGAGAATCACCGTCTTTTTTTGGAGCAATGATTCGAATCAGATTGCGTTTCTCTGCAGAGAGCACAAAATCAGAGAACCTCCTATAACCAATCTTTTCAAGGTTAAGTCCACGTTCTCGGAGCTCGACTCCAAGCTCCATTAGAGTAAATGGTGGTTTCTCATTAAGGCGCTCCTCCGTCACCTGTGCTAGGAACGCAAAAGCTTCATCGACCTCTTTTGATTTCTTAATTGACTCAGGAGATATTTTGTCTGGTAGTGCAAGAATTGTTCCAGGCATTTCACCTTCTCGGACAACGTAGTTTTGCGCTTCGGCCCAATCCACAAAGTCATTCCAATGACTGAAACCCATTGCAGCTTCATTGAAGTCAGGATTTAATGATTTCATCACGTGTTTTGTATGACCGACACCGGGTTTGCTTCCAGTCTTGTTGATTATCCGAATTACTTCCTGAAGTTGAACAGCAGCAAGATGTCGCAGCTGCACAATACTTTGGACTGACTCGTCGCAATCTTCTGGGCGAACACAATCTAAAGCAGGTCTAAAGGAAAAAATGTCGCTATATATTGTTGCAAGCTCAGGCAACTCAGAAGCTGTAATGATTGGATTGCTAATCAGCCACAATTCCGCACCATATTCTTTGAGTGCACCTGCAATTAGCTTGAAGTCGCCATCACCGGTGATGAGAACGTAACGTGTGGTTTCAGGATAATGCACAAGGTGATCAAGAATGTAGGCCGCCATCTTATAGTCGCTAGCGTTGTCACGATTGTCAGGGATGTGAATTAAATCATACCCTAATGCATAGAGTTCCTCAGCCATCTGGCGTCTATGATCCCAATCTGCAAATGCATACGCACGAGTAATAGTACCAGCTTGACGTATCCTCTCAGTCATGGTTTTGTGTGTAGCAAATTCGTCTGAGACATTTTCTATATCCCAAAAAATTGCCATGTGATGTGTAGTTTCTAAGGAGGTCATGAAAGAAAACACTCCAGTGCGTTTCTACATTGATAATTATACTATATGAGCTTGCTGAAAAATAGGTGTGGAAAGTTGCTGAGAACATTGTCCTTTTAGTATAGAATAAAAACCAATCATTAATTCTTGAGGAGAGAGAGCACTTGATGGTGGGTCATTGCCATGGCTGATGTCGACGAAATTATTGAAGTTGATGAGATTAAAGAAGCAGAAAAAACTGAGGTTGATACAAAGTCAATCGTCGTTAATGAAGGTGCATCAACCTCATGGTTTGAAGCAGTCAGGCAGACTATGTCAAACAAGAACTTCACAATTTTTCTTTTCACTGCATGGATTTATTCAAGTATTCAAGTCGTGAATAGATACTTTCCACTATACCTCAGAGATGTTGGTCTAACATATGTCTTGGTAGGGGTGTTCGTATCACTAATCACAGGAGTGTCACTCATCGGAGAGTTTGTGTCAGGATATCTTGCTGATAATTATGATCGACGAAAATTGGCATCTATTACAATGGCAGTAAATGGTATTGGTTACTTCATAATTGCTTTTTCAGGTGATATACTAATCATGGCGATTGGTTTCATGATGTTTGGAATAGCATCGTTCACCAGTAAGGGTGGTACTGCATATATTATGGAACAAATAGACCGTCGTCATGGAGGAGTCGCTATCAGTCTTTTCACACTAGGCACGGTTTTCGGTCTTTTTCCTCTCTTCGCTGTGGGAATTTTATTGAATTTTGGAATGGAATTCATCCCGGTCATGAGTACAATGTTTATGATGTCAGGGATTGCATACATGATTTGCGCTTTCATTAGGATAAAATGGCTTGATTCAACTGATCCTGGTAAACGTGCCTTGAAGTCTGATAATGTGATCAGAGATTTCTTTTATGAAAATATCAGAAGTATCAAGCTACTAGCCCGTGTTTTTCCAGTATTCATTGCTGTCTTCTGTATAGATGCTTTAAGTGATACATTCTATGGTTTTGCCAACCTCTACTATGTTAATGAAACCCTAGGGTTTGGGATTGGAGACATCAACCTGATGCTTCTATTGACCCTCACATTTTCGATCCCTCTCACATTATACCTTGGAAGATTCTTCGACAAACATGGCGGTAAAAGGCTCACACTTGTTGTATATTCTGTAATGCCAATAGCTATTGGACTTCTGGTTGTAGCTCAAAATGTTCCATATATCGCACCTCTATCTTGGCTTGAAGTAGCCGATTCGATTTACCCTGGTTTGAGTGTCTTATTCTCGCTGGCATTCATTGCAACAGCCATAAAATCAATCAATGATGTACTCTGGATGTCAGTTATCAACACATATATCCAAAAATCATTGCCTCGACAAGATCTTGGGAAAATGTTGAGTCTTACCACGGTGTTTGTCCTTTTGATCGTAACAGTTGGACAGATACCTGCTGGTGTGATATATGAGCTTTTCAGAGGAGTTCCACTTCTCTTTATGGCTCTTGCACTCAATTTTGTGATTCTCTATGTACTTGCTGTAAAAAGTATTGAACCAAGGATTAGTGTGGATGAGCTCGAAAGAGAACTAGCACAAAAATCATGAATCTTGTATCTTACTGCATATGAGGAAGGACCATATCCAGACAATAATGAAGTCTTCTAGGCAATCAGAATATCATCTGGTAGATGGATAGCAAACTCACATGTATTGTCCCCATTTATCAGAGACTGGACAACCTGTATCTTCAAAGGTCTTTCAAGGATGCCCTCCCAAAGTTGTTTTGGCCATCCAGCTGAACAATTGCAAAATGATTTCGGGGTTTCATCCAGGTGGTTTCTTATTAGTGGACAGAAACAATAAGCTCTCCGTCGCTCAGCATCTGTTTTCGCTTCTTTATACGCCGTGGGATTAGCTGGGCTTTTTTCTTCATAGATGACAGACCCCTCGCGCCGTAATAATTTAGGATAATATCCGCCCTTAGAGATCATTGCATCGATGACTGTATCTACATTACCAGTAGATCTAAAGAGCTCTCGCATAGGTGGAATGAGCTCTACTGGAAAAACGTGAGCACAGTGTGATAGAATCTCGTACTGTTCCTCATCATTTGACTTATGCTCTAAAATAGCGAGTGCATTACAAAGAGCTTTGTGGCGGACTGCTGCAGGTGAGTCAATTTCAAGATTTTTCATTGGTGATAGGACTTCAGCCTTGGCTTTACGACCTAAGACCATTTCAAGCTTGGTTGAGAATCGATGTGTCCAATCATGGAGGACTGCTTGAATCTCGACCACTGTGTCTTCAGGGTGATTCTCATCATAGTGATGAAAAATCTCTCGTGTAGACTCAGCAATAGGATGGCCTCTATCGTAAGTATGCTTGGAAACCAACCTGTACGCGGTTCCAATCTCAGCATAGGATCCTTTGTAAATAATTGTCATTGCTTCTTCAGATGGAAGAGTTGTTGATATGACCCCATCTCCTTCGATTGACTTACTTATTGGAAGACTGACATCCATATCATGCCCAACATCATCACTTACCCCCCAGTGATGTGTAACAATTGGACTACCAGCTGCATTTTCACCAGCAATTGACTTGAGTTTTGCAAATACATGAGGTAAATCACTTATCTTTCCATGAATTCTAGTTTGAAGAGCCAAGATTTCATCAAGTACCTTGTAAACCACTTTCTCCTCAAGTTGCTCATCTGTAGTTGACATCTCTATTTCACGTTCCAATTTATCATCAAGATTGTATATCAATAGCCAGTTCGTAGCAAGATTTTGATCTGATCTAACAATTACCACAATAACGATCTATTACTAAAATGATTGCTGCTCCTATCAGGCCAAATTTAAGAGTGATAATTTTGTTGAGGTGATGGGTTAGTAACATGAAGAATGATGCTTGGGATTGGATATCGGACAATGAAAAAATGATTATTGAAGCGAGCGACAAGATTTGGAACCTCGCAGAGCTTGGACTTCTGGAAGTGAAGTCTGTAGAGTATCTTGCAAAGATTCTAGCCAAATATGAGTTCGATATCGAAATGGGCGTGGCGGGCATGCCAACGGCATTTGTAGCGACATATGGGAAAGGGAGTCCCACTATTGGATTCATGGGAGAGTATGATGCGCTACCTGGTCTGTCCCAAAAGCCAGTCCCCTATAAGGACCCCATTAAAGATGGAGCTCCGGGACATGGATGTGGCCACAATATTCATGGAGTCACTGGGGTTATGAGTGCTATTGCTACGAAAGTGACTATGCAGAAGCATGGACTGCACGGAACTGTCAAGTTCTTTGGTACTCCTGCAGAAGAAACCTATAGTGGAAAGGTATTCATGGTAAGAACTGGTTGCTTTGATGGCGTAGATGCTGTTTTGAGTCACCATCCAGGTCACTTTAATGTTGCAGGTCTAGGTAGTAGTCTTGCCATGAATTCTGCAAAGTTTCATTTCTATGGCAAAACAGCACATGCCGCAGCTACTCCTTATGTTGCAAGGAGTGCACTTGATGCGATTGAACTCATGAATATTGGTGTGAATTTCATGAGAGAACATGTTGTTCAAGAGGCAAGAATCCATTATGTAATAGAGTCAGGGGGGTTGCAGCCAAATGTTGTGCCAGACTATGCACGTAGCTGGTACTATATCAGAGCACCAGAGCGTGAACAGGTCGACCACATCTACAATTGGGTGGTTAAGATTGCTGAAGGCGCAGCCCTGATGACTCAAACAAAATTAAAGGTTGAATTCATTGAAGGGCTGTCCAACGAACTTCCAAGCAAGGGATTGAGTGAACTTGTCATATCTAATATGCGTGAAGTTGGAGCGCCTGAATACACTGATGAAGAGATGATGTTCGCGAAGGAGATTGCAAAAACAGTAACAAAAGAAGCGAAGAGTGAACAATTACGAGCATCCAAACGTCCTGGATGGGAACAGCTAGTCGAAGATGAGGTGTATATTGATCGAGAGATTCATGATCCATGGGATGAAGGAATAGTATTTCCGGGTTCAACAGATACAGGAGATGTCAGCTGGATTGCACCGACTATGGAATTTGGAACAGCCTCAGCTACTCTCGAAGCAGCGGGTCACGACTGGCAATGGACAGCCTGTTGTGGAATGAGTATTGGTCACAAGGCGCTCATGTTTGCTACAAAGGTCATGGCTGGTTCAGCAGTCGATCTCATAATGAAACCAGATCTTCTAAAGAAGATAAAACACGAGCACGCAGAGATGATGAAGGGCAGGAGGTACATCTGTCCTATTCCCGAAAGTGTTAAACCACCACTAGATATTGCTAGAGAAAAATCTTCGAAATAGCTTGATTTGCTTGAGTACTATAGGAATACGATAAATCTTCTAAATGAACAACTGGCAGGCAGAGGGTTTGTAGAGGACCCAATCATCACGCTTCTTATATCTCAGACATGCAAGAGTTTCTTATTGAATAATCGGATAGTTGTAAATTTGAGTATTGAGAGTCTACGGAGTTTTCTCTCCTTTGCACAAGAGGTTGTAGTGGGAGCAGGTAAGTTGACAATGGAGTATTTCCTGACAGGCCTCGAGGTTGATAGAAAACGAGATGAAACTCCAGTCACTATTGCCGATAGAAATACAGAGGAATACATCAGAGGAAGAATTGCAGCTAGGTTTCCTTCTCATTCAATTCTTGGCGAGGAAGAGGGAGAAACCTCAGGCACCTCGCCATATAGATGGATAATTGACCCAATTGATGGAACACAGTCTTTCATCAGAGGCGTACCACTTTACACCGTTCTTCTTGCCCTTGAATATCACGGCGTACCTCAATTAGGTATAATTCATGCACCATTCACTGGTGAAATGGTTTCAGCTGCAGAGAGTGTAGGAGTGTTCTATAATGGCACTCCATGTCGTGTGAGTTCTACAGAGAGCCTAGCAAATGCATGGGTGCAAGTGACTGACTATGCGGACCTATCAAGACGGCGACCAGATTTTGCCAGCCGTCTTTTGGCTAGCTCTTATTCTTGTAGAGCATGGGGTGATGCATATGGGTATCTTCTTGTAGCAACTGGTAGAGTTGATGTGATGATTGATCCCATTATGAACATCTGGGACATTGCGCCATTAAAGCCAATAATCACAGAAGCTGGGGGTGTATTCACTGACCTTGATGGCATGGACAACGCGATGGGGACCTCGTCTCTAGCTTGCAATTCACTGCTTCACAAAGAATTGATGGAACTTGTGTGATTTAATAATCCAAGTTAATGAAAGGAGGCAATGATGCTTCTGGCAATCATCTCGAATGCTTTATTGACATTCATATCAAGGCGAACAGATGTTTCAATGTAGTCTATCCCCATCTGTGCAGCTATTTTCAGACCTTCCTCAGTAGAGATCACTCGGTCCATGGCTAGATCAGTCTTGTTTCCAACAAGAATTGCTCTATAGTCATCTAGATTTCGGTCAACTTCATTCTTCCATTCAATTACCTCATTGAGGGACTCCCAAGATGTGACATCAAACATGAAAATCACGCCTTGAGCCCCTAAGTAATAGTTCGCTCGTGTCCGTTCAAGAAAGTCTTGAGAGCCCAAATCCCAAATCTGAAGGTTTACAGAGTTATCGTCAACATCCATTTTCTTGTAGGCAAATCCTACACCAAGCGTTGGAGAATAGTGCTCACGAAAAGTTCCAGTTGAATACCTGATTATTATGCTGGTTTTTCCTACTGAAGCAGATCCGACTGTAACGATTTTCAGGAGATAGGAAGGGCTCATTTACTGTCACCAACTATGTTTCTTCAACATTCTTAGATAATAGTTCTTCAGACGGAAGTATGTGGACCTCCTGACTAAATTATGATCTCTTTTGGTATCAATATGCTTCTTTGAGTCGCTAGAATCAGTAGCGTCAATTTTGCAGCAGGACCAAGATTGGAGTACTCCACCATTATGCGTTCAAAGGTTTCTACTCTGTCACGTCCCACCCATTCTGCTGGAAGTAAGTCAATCAAAGGGGTTCCTGATGCAGAACGAATTTGTGTGATGCTCTCAGATTTATAGATAATATGACCTCTCGTCACAAGAATATATGCAAGTTCCTCTAGTGCACTAGACCAGACAATCTGTAGGCGACTTGTTTCTATAGGCCCTACGTGTGGTTTTGTGGGAGTACTCAATATTTCTAACCAATATGCGAATTCTTCAAACCCTCTCAGGTCGAATGCAGAATAGCGTCTTATAATCCGTTGAGAGAAGACCGTTGTTAGGTTACTAATATATCGCTCAAGCTTAGCTGGATTTAACGCATTCACAAACTGTGCCAAAATTTTCATCCATTCTCCAAAAAGCATCATGAGCCGCCGTTGGTTCAATCCTTCAAGTATTTTGAAATCAAAATCGACAACCCACCTACCATCTTTAAGTAACAATTGACTAAGTGCTTCCGGAGCTTTGGTATTTTTCATTACAAATTGCAATGCATTAGTTGCTTCATTGAGATTGTAGGTACCTTCAGCAACACGAATCGCAAGCTCCAATGCTTCTTTTGCTAGAAGAATACGTCTCTTTTCTGGAGTCAGCGCTTCAATCACTCCAACTTCGATAAGGAAGTCTAATGCTCTCAGAAGTTCACTCTCGTCATAGCGAGTCCCAAGTTCAGCAAGAATTTCCCTAACCGTTCGACGTCCGTCTATTAACCCAGCCAAGTGAGGAATTACACCAGCCATATCGGGGTGTAGAGTGCGAAGGTCTTGAGTTTCAGATGATGTTGCTTGAGCATATCTTACAAACTGAGTTCCAGTTGTCATGAAATCATTGAAATTAAACATGTTTCGAAACCGTATGACACGATGCGCCCACAATTTGGAGAGGTCAAGCACAACTTCACGCCGCGATAGTTCACTAACTTCGATTATCTCATTGACATTTCTAGATCCATTGATGTAATTTATCAACAGACTGGAAACTGCTTCGTGCGACTGAGATTTGGTCGTGAAATATGGCACCCAAGTTTCCCCTAAGAGCCGCAGAGAGAGCTTCTCCATTACTCGCTCTCCAAATGCCTCTAGATAGACGTCTACAAACGAGGTTTCGAAACTGAAATCAAAAGGGTCAACAACTTCTAACCAATCAAGTTCAAACTCAGCCAGAAGTGAGTCCAAGATATCGAGTGATTCCTGATTAAGGCGTTGAACACTGACTGCAATCATATTAGTATTGACACCGTTAATCAAAGTAAATAATCGAGCTCCATAGTCTACTTGAACCACAGGAGCATTCTCATCAAAGACCTCTTTCGAGAACATATTAATGGCTGCGAAAAAACTTGAAGCCATCACTGGATCCATGTTGAGAGCCTTTGGATCAAGCTGCATGTAGAATCTAGGTGCACCACCTTTGTCTGTTATCAATAAAGCTTCGATCGCATGACTCATCAAGTCATATCACCGGTAACTAACCTCCGGTATCCATTGAATATTAGCTTACCTTGGTTATAGAAATGCTGGGGTTTGTGTCTTAGAAAACCTTTACAGCATAGATGTGCGTATTTTTAGCTGATTCGCTTGATGGGGATGATGAATCAGTGAAAAACTGTCCCAAATGCGGCAGGGCAAACCAGCCAACTCGGAAATACTGCATACGATGCGGAGGACTTCTTCTTTCTATAGAACCAAAACCAAAGACGATTTCTTCACCCGATGATGCAGAGGTGATACCTGAAGTAAAAAAGACAACGCCTCCTGCAGCTCCAGTAAGCGAAGTGAGAGTTACTACCAATGACCAATGGGTCAAACCAAGTTCAGTCGCTCGAGACCGTGTCCGATCCAGCACAGGAATCTCAAAGCCTAAGTCTGAGATGGAAAAAGCCAAGGAAGCTTTTGCTAGGGCGGAAGAAGTGGGTATTGAAGAAAAAGGCGAGGGCATCATAGAAACACGCATGCTTCGAGCTAGTGAGGTTCAAGAACTAATGGGGGATTTAGAGAGTCAGCGGCAGGCGGTAGAACCAAAACCAGCTGCTCAGCCTCCAACAGTCCAGCCCTCAGCTAGTGCTCCGCCTGGAACTCCAGGACCACCTTCTCTGTCGTCTCAACCAACACGCCCTATGCCGCCTCCTGGAACTCCTGGAGCACCTTCTAAGCCAACGTCACCATCACATCTCATGGGCCCTCCAGGAACAGCACAATTCACTCCACAACCC
>JAEORI010000294.1 GCA_016840965.1 Candidatus Thorarchaeota archaeon
CCTTTTGTGGCTGTGAGAAGCACTGGCAACTTTGCGCGTATTACGTCATACCCCTCATCTGTTTCTCTATGAGCGATGATAAATTTCCCATCCTCACTCAGTTCAAGATGACGGACATAACAAATCTGAGGAACACCTAACAATTCAGCAATCTCAGGACCTACCTGAGCTGTGTCACCATCAATTGCCTGCTTGCCACAAATGACAATATCAAACTCCATCTTTTTGATTTGCTCTGCTAGAGTTAGAGCAGTGACCCAAGTATCTGCACCAGCAAAGGCTCGATCTGTCATATGGATGGCCTTGTCACCACCCATCGCAAGCGCTTTGAGCAGTGCTTCTTTTGCTTGAGGAGGACCCATAGTGATGATGGTGACCTCACCACCATGTTTCTCTCTTAATTGAATTGCAGCCTCTACAGCGAACTCATCAAAAGGATTCAGTATGCTTGGTACACCATCTCGAATCAGCGTACCAGTTTCTTCATTCACCTTGACATCGGCGACTTCTGGCACCTGTTTTACAGGAACTATAATCTTCAGTGTCAGATTCTTCACACCCAATTGTCTGTAATCTGGCAGTTTCGGAAGATTGTACTCGTTATAAGGAGTATGTCCTAAACATTGCCTGAGATGTGTTGGAGGATAGGTATAGCTGAAATCCTGGGCATCTCAAGACCCACCTCATTTTGTGTAAGGCCCATTGCGAGTCCGAGTATCTGCGGATAGAACAGGACTGGAAGGTCATACTGCTCACCATAGGATTCTTTTAGACCAAGCTGCTGCAGATCAAGTTGGTTGCAGCATGCAGGACAAACGACCGTTACGAATGATGCGCCAGCTTCTTTCATTGATTTGAGCTTGTCTCGAGCGAGTCTTATCGCGAGATTTTCATCCACTGGTAAGACCGTAGCACCACAGCACTGTTTCCACAAAGGATACTCAATGACCTGTGCACCGGTGGCTCTCACAAGTTCATCTAAAATAGCTGGGGTGATTTCAGTAACATCGGTAGGTCGAAGAACATGGCACCCGTAGTGAATCGCTATACCAATACCATCAAGGGGTTTTGTAATCTTCTTTCTTATGGAGTCAACACCCACATCTGCATAGACGACCTCTATGAAATGACGTGGCTTACTTATGCCCTTAAACTCCAAACCGTCTTGTTTCAATTCTTTATTGATCCTTTCTCTGGTCTCTGTATCATGTCTTAGAAGGTGGTATGCGTCTTTTAGACCACCAAAGCAACCATTACAAGGAGTGACGATATCGTGCCCAATTCCATCAGCAATAGCAAGTGTACGAGCATTCACTACCAACCAGCCTAAGTGGTCAATTGCTCTAAGATTTGGACTGCCACAACAAGCTACATCTTCCAAGTATTCTAGTTCTAGTCCTAATAGCTCCGCGACACGGCACATTGATGCTTCATAGTTAGGATAATTCGCAGGAACACTACAACCCATATAGAGGCTATATTTGAGCATGTCACTTCCCCTCCCTGACAAGTCTTCCTGTGCGTGTTTCACTAAGAATCTTTTTCACAGGTTCAGTTGATAGACCTGGCACTTCTGGTTCGAGGTTCATGTCCTCCCGCTCCCAATCAGCAGTGACTGTGTAGAGCTGGCCTTTTTCGATGAGCTCTCTTCCAAGAGCGATAATGCTACTTGGGACAGTTCCCTCTTCAGCTGCGAGGTTCTTACAGTCAAAGAAGATGTCTGTAACACGCACAAGTTGAGGACATCGTTCCTGACACTCAAAGCATGTCAAACAAAGCCAAATCTCCTTTGAGGAGAGCACCTTTTCCCGCATCCCAAGGAGAATCATCCGGATCAACTGATGTGGTTTGATATCCCAAACATTAGCTACTGGACATGCAGCTGTGCAGGTTGAGCAGGCAAAGCATGCAGATAGATCTTCGGCATTTGGCATGCTCTGTATCTCTCTTCTAAAACCTGGGTCAAGCTTCGACATGTCAATTGGGTCGATAAGAACTTCCGGAGGTTCTAGCTTGTTTCGAGTTTCGGTCATGTTGATGCACCTCCAGAAGACTTCTCTGCCTGCTCACGTTCTTTGTGAGCTGAAATGAGACCGAGTATTTCAGCCTCTATCTGTTCGGTTGTGAAATGCCTTCGTGTGATGGCTCCAGTTGGACACACAACCTGACACTTTCCACATCCTGTACAGAGAATTGAGCTGATTTCAGCCAGTTCTTTTGCTTCATCCTTGATAGTCATGGATATTGCAGCGAATGGACAGAC
>JAEORI010000040.1 GCA_016840965.1 Candidatus Thorarchaeota archaeon
GAAAAATCGATAGTCTGGAGAAACAAGTCAAAGAGATCTTTGGTATACAATGTGTCCGTGCAAGGTTCCATGGTGATCTCGTGAGGATTGAGGTTGGTAGGGAAGAGAGAGAGAAACTATTTGATAAGACCAAACTTGACACCTTGCACAATTTAGCTAAGACTATAGGATTCAAGTATGTCACCATTGATGCCTTTGGATACAGAACTGGTGCTATGAATGAAGTACTAGAGTCTTAATGTAAATGAAATAATCAACTTCAAATTGTAAAGCATCACCTCTTCACCCAACCCCGAAATTCTTCACATTGCAAAGAGAAAAAGCCAATTGCAAAGCAGGTCATTCTAATTATGCGATGATAGGCTTAGTAACAAAGAGTCTTGAAACGGATTTTGGAACAATAGTGTATTATTCTCACATGAATCCAGACCAATCTATAGTGAATCTCTATATTCATGGACTAGGAGATAATCGAAAGTGGTTTCTCAAACACTTTACTACCTATTCATTAGATAGGTTCTCATGGATTGTTCCAGATCTACTGGGTCACGGGGACTCTTCAAAGAGCCATTTGGCTGAAGCATATACAATGGTTCAACAAGCTAAATACCTAGCTTCAATCCTTGAGAGAGAACAGGTAAAGCATCTCTCTATACTAGCACATTCTATGGGAGGAGCGATTGCAGTTTCGCTGATTGAGCTCTTAACCCAACAGGACAAGCCTCGTACCAAACTCAGCCTTTTATTGTATCTAGAAGGAAATCTTGATGCAGGCGACGCATTCTTTTCGTCTATGTTTGCAAAGATGTCCTTGTCGAAATTACGACAAGAGTTCGAGTCGATTTGCAATCAGATAAAAGGTGATTCAAAAGAAGAGCACATTACTGATTATGTTTCATCGTTTCGAGAAGCAGGACCATTAACTATTTGGGCATCCAGCAAAGACTTGGCACCAATATCTGTAAAGGGAAACTTACTGGATAGATTATTGAAGCATCGTGATTTTGCTTGTTATTTCATCTTTGGAGAGAAGAATAAGGGCGTTTACTCATCCGAGAAACTTGTTAGAGATGCGCAGCTTCCGCTTCTCTTCATACCTGATGCGGGGCATGGACTTCATACAGAGAACCCAACTTATTTCTGGACAAATATAGGTGAACTAATCCAGAGGGAAAATATCAAAATTGTATAATGAAAAGATTAGAGAGGTTTCATGGGGGAGCATAATAGCAGTTTTTAGGTGAGATTAGTCTTCCTTCTTTCTGGAGACTTTTGATTATTTTTGAAACCTCGGTTTTCTCGATTCCAGTGATATCTGCGACTTCTCCAGCTTTGAGTGGTTTTGCAGCCTTGGTGAAGGCTTTGTAGATTATTTCTTTGTTGTCAGGCATTTTCATTTTCGCCAGTTGCTTTTGTACGCCATGTCTATTAAGCGTGCAGATAGATTCAGAATATCTTGGATGTTACGTGCATTTACTTCAACATAGGGTAATTGCGTGGTCTACAGAATCAATTAAGATTCTATTTTGGTGGAAGTACATCGTTATTCTATCTTGATTGAGTTCTGAGAGATTGCAGTCACTATATTCCTAGTAACCAGTTCGAGTCTGAGTATTTGGTATCAAGAAGCATCTTTGTTAGCTCATTTTCACTCCTACTAATGGATCCGAAAACCCAATTATCGGCACTCAGTATTTTGGTGATTGTTTGGACTAATAAATTCGTAATCTCGTTTGAAGATAATTCTCTTCTAAGGAAGAATGACAGATTTGCTACAGGACTGGGGTTGCTTGGAACACATCCAAGGCATCTTGCAAGCATTGGATTGGGGGTTAGGACTTTTTGCAACGTTTCCAAGTCAGCATTAACAAGTAATGTACCATGATGTAGAATACCTTCATAGAGATAGTATTGAGCAGACCCGGATAATTTCCAATCTTCGACGAAGACATTAGAAGGAGGTACGAATTTTGAATTACAACCCAGCTGTGACAATAAATCAACAATTGCTGAGCATAAGAAAGGAGTGATATTAGTAATGGTCCCTTTTTTGTTTATAATTTTCTCATGCGCGATTATAGAATAGTTATAGTTACCAAGATCCATATACACAGTCCCTCCGCCACTGCAACGGCGGAGGATTGGTATACAAAGTTCATGACATAATTCCAAGTTCACTTCTGCTCTCAAATCTTGACTACGACCTATTATGACAGATTCGCTACTTTGCCAGATGCGAACCGTGTTTGGTGAGTCATCGTCAATGATACCTCTAAGAACTGCTTCGTCGACTGCAAGATTCCACATTGGGTCGGTTTCTTTTGAAACAATAAAACGCCAGTTTGAATCCATCAATCAAGAGTCCCACCAAATGTTGAACTATATGCTTCCTCAACCACCCTGTAGAGATCATCGTAGGTGGGAACTATCCGCCTATGTGTGATTTTTCCTTCAACGATTATTGCAGGTACAATGTTCTTCTTTGAGGCTTGGACAACACCACCACTGGGAAAAAGTCCCGGCGGAATACCTTTGAGCCAGGTAACTAAACCCCTGCCTCGAAGCCAAGTTCGAACCTCTACTTTTTCTCTATATTTTTCTGATAGTGTATCAATGATTGTCATGATTTCGCGGCATCGTGCAGTGGGTGGATAGGCAAGATATGCTTCTAATAATACTCGACCCAACGCAAGTGGTGCTGAGTGATGAAATATCCAGTCATCAGTCGTATATTTCCATTGGTAGAGTTTGTTCATAAGGCTGGTTTCTTGAGTGCTGGCACTCAAAACCGATACCTGACGATTAAAATGCTGAGAAACTGATTGAACAAAAGAGCCTATGAGTGATTTAATTTTGATATCATTTTCTAAGGTATCTATTGATGATAATTGGATTTCATCGTTTAGATTCACGAGCTCCATAAGTTGCTCATTTTTTTGGACAATAATCATCCCTTGGAGTAGTATATAGTCAAAGTAATAATGAGTGTTGTAGGAACCTGTTACCGAGTTATTTACTATAATGAAGTCTTGGTCAATAGTTGCTTCATATAGTGATATTTCGTTTCGAATCCATTGGAAAATAGGCAAAAGCAGATTATCTATCTCATTTTCAAGGTCTCCAGAGGTCAGAGCATCTGATTTGTCAATAATGGAAAAGCTTAGAATACCTGGACCATACAGAAGTGGTTTTCTGCCACGAAGACTTCTCGTCACGTCAACATTTTTTCTCCGACATTCACGAATTAGAGTTTCATCGTTAGACAATGTGCTTCGTGGCAATACGAGTACAGGATTCGTGCTCTGCCACATCCGGAATGTGAGAGGACCATGATTCTCGCATGTATTACATAGAATAGCCTCATCGAGAGCAACATCCCAAATCCCGCCCGGGTTGGGTTCTCCATATAATCGAATTATAGGTGATTCCATTGCCTTTCACCATCCACATCGTGTAATTCGAAATATGGACACTGATTCCCAACGCATTCGGGATTGATTTCCTTGAATTGACAGACAAGATGAGAAATGGATGAGATGTTCAGTTCCAATTCTTGAGAGAGAAAGATTGATCCTATACTTAGAGAAGAGTAGACTGATGCTTTGCAACATCTTTGTGCTGGTAGGTTTGCAATCTCAGTTACTGCAGATGCAGATGCTCTGAGCACAATTTGACGTTCTTTGGGTTTTGAGTAATCGGCACCAAGTAAGAGACTGATTGCAATTGGCACACCCAATGCTGCACCACAGGCTCCCAATCTTGCGCAACTACCAAGTCCAAACCTATTGACACGTTTCATTGCCTTTCCAAGGCGAGATTCAAGATTCATTTTTTGCCCGGCGTTATGTGCGACTGTCAAGAGAATAGCCGGGACAAGAAAATGATGTTCAGGTCCAGACATCGGTATTGCTGGATGATGCATTAGAAGATTCGCTAGGTATAGAGGGTTGTCTGATTTGGATGCAATACATGTTCTCTGGATTATTTCAACAGGTGCACATGTACGACAAGTTTCACAGACAAAATGATTGTCCTCACAGGTGAAATCACTTGCTTCACCTTTCCCACAATAGCTGCATAGAAGAACATCACCTTTGGTTTTATGCAGTACTTTCCCGCATACAACACATGGAAATCCAGAGTTTTTCATTACCCTTTCTCTCCAATAAAGTCAGGATGGCATAGAGGTGATTGTTTTAGATTTCTCTCCGTTCTTAATACAGACTAACGGACAATTTCGATATTTCAATTTACCGGTAGGAAATTCACTTCTACTGGCCCTGGTATGTCTAAAGGAAGAGCTAAGTAATGATATCAATTCTGTAACTTGTCAAATAGATGGTATGAAAAGAGGTCGTTCATGGCCGATTTTGTTTGACACCTTTTTTATTAGTTAGCTCCTCAACAGAAATTCCGACTTCCTCAATCCGTGTATTGAGCTGAGTTGCCAACGATATAATAGAAAGAACAGCGTCTATGAGTTCCCAGGTCTGAGCTGAGGCTGAGGTCGCACTCTCAATCACGCTTTTTCCATCGGTCTTCAAAACGAAAGCCGCAGTATTTACAGAAACATCTTTCACCAGTCTGCGATCCCCGCCCCAGAAAGCTGCTGATAGAGGGTCCAAAAAGA
>JAEORI010000295.1 GCA_016840965.1 Candidatus Thorarchaeota archaeon
GAGACCTCACTATGGATATGAAATAAAGGAACTTATCACCAAACGCTTTGGCTTTTCACCAGCTACTGTAAGTGGGTATGCAATTATCTATCGACTCACAAAGGATGGTCTAATAGAAGAACAAAGGAAAGACGATTCGCCAAGAAAGTACTATTCAATAACAGAAAAAGGTAGCAAAGCAATGTCTGAAGCAAAGGCATTCCTTGGTAAAACAGTGGACATGGTGTTTGATCTAACACCATGATGTTGCTCGCAAGTCACTAACGGGATTCGACAGCACGAACAATCGTATCCGATCGATGTCGGATTTTGTTGTTATCTATAGAGAAGTTCAGTCCATCACGCTCTACTTTCAGGCTAGCAACCGATGTTGCATAGACTCCACAGTCGATAAGCGGATTTTCTGAGGCCAACTTAGCCGCGAACGCTGCAAGATAAACTGAGCCAACTCCTGATGAATCAATCACTTGCGAGGGATAAGAGGGGATAAAGCTAAAGTCTTTTCCATCATAAATCAAACTACCCTTCTCTCCAAGAGTAATAACACAGACTTCAGAAGCCCATTCAACTATCAGCTCTGCTGCCAGAAAAGGATCGGATTCTCCTGTTATCAACTCTGATTCTAGTTGGTTTGGTTTAATAACATCCAAATAGCTTTGAGTCTTCTCTGTAACACTAAAATCACGGATGACATCCAAACGACCCTCTGAGTTTAGTTTTCGTAGTTGCGGGTCAAGAAAGACGAGAGCATCAGTTGAATTGCATATCCATTCAACCAATTCTGCACTCACCTCTTGCAGGGATGGACTTAGTAACACAGCCTGTGTATCTAGAAATTCATCAGGTATATCTCGGATATTGATACGTTCTGGACTTACCAAAGTAGTCATATTTCTGTTGAGAGTGGGATTACGAATTTCAACTGCATGTGTATGTTTTGCTTCGATTACAAAATACTCAGGTATGTCTAGCGCATCGATTCCTGCAATGAATTTGTTTTTCAGACTGTCATCAACAGAACTAACTAATGCTATTTGTTCAAGACCAATTTTTGTAGCGGTTGCAGCTGCGTAAACACTGGGGCTCGTAAGTTGTCCATTCCTGAATATAGGATTTCCAATCACAACAATTTCATACATGCTTGTCGTCACCCCGTTCTTTTTCGGTTATAATTCTCCTTGCATAAACCAATCTCTGAACTACTGTAATATGAGAGAGAATCCCAACAATAACAATACACAGAGTGAGGATGTTGGTAATATCAAGCATAACAAAGAAATCAAGTAGAATGGGGATTGGTGAAATGATACTAATCCAGATGTTTGTACCCGGGATAGCTAAAAGCAAAATGCCAGCTATAGTGAGTAGTAACTTTTCCTGACGCTCAGCTATTCCGACAGTACAACTTTCCATGCCTCCCACTGATTCAGCCTTGGCTCTGGTAAAACTAGCCATAATCATTCCAAAGAGCGAAAAGAAACCCCAAAACCATGGTACGAATTTATCGCCTAAATTGTAAGGCCACCAGGGGATAGATACAGCAGATAATGGACCCATCATAAGCCCGACCATGAATAGAAACTCAGCATATCTGTCGAGGGTATGGTCGAAGGTCGCACCAAACTTTGATGCAAGACCTGCTGCACGTGCAACGGCACCATCAAACATGTCCATGACAATTGTGAGTAACATAAATGAAAGTCCAATGAATAGATCGCCAGACGCAAAAAACAAAGCGCTAACTAACGCAACTAATACTGTTAACCCGGTTATCATATTAGGAGTGATTCCAGTACGAGCAAGCGCCTTACCAACAGGCATCATTGCACGTTGATATCGCTCTCTTAAAGATCCAAGCATATATTTCACTAACCTACTAGTGTAAGCCGAATTTCGCCGACTTGTATTCTATTAATAAACGTGTTGTGGGAAGCTTACAACACACTCATTATGCGTTCGAGGACCCATTCACTACCTAAAAGGTTCAGGAATCCGCCTAAACGAGGACCAGATTTTCTAGAAATTAGAATCCTATATAGAACAACAAAGGCACGTTTATCTTTCACACCCGATAACCGAGCAGTCTCAAAGATTTTGCCTTGTAAGGCTTCATCTTCCAAAGGGGGTCCCTTGAGAACCTCAACTACTTTTACTAGGAACTCACGGTCTTTATCAGATAGAGTGTTAACGATTTCATTCGGAACAGTTGCTGGAACCTCAACTCTGTCTCCTTCAGTCCCATACTCTAATGCCCATGTTCTTGCTCTGCTAAGCCTTATCGGAATTAACTCCCTTGCCTCAGAACTGATATCTTCGAGCCCAAACTGCTTTTTGAGGACTTGTTCGCATCGCTCCATTGTTGTTTTAGAACCAAGAATATTCTCTAGTTGAGAGGTGATAATAGCAAATTTGAATGGAAGTTTTGGTACATATTTCTCAGGAACTTCACCTGCCAGACATAATGGGTAAAGAAGATTAGCAAATTCCTTCTGCTCTCCAGCTACCTCTTCAAGGCCATAGAAAATCCTCTCGAACCTATCAAACTCGTCAACCATTTCGGGTATCCTTTCTGGATGAATATCAATCGCTCTTTCAAGACCAGACTTCAACATCCAGTATCGATATAACTCAGGAGGTGCTATTGAGAGCCAGACTTTAGGACTAAATATAATCCCTTCTGATGTTGCCATATCCCTGCCTCCTATACGTACCCATTCAAATGGAACTTTAACTGGACCTTCCCATTCAAAGATGCGTCTTGATATCTCAAGTCCAGTGTCGAAAGAGCCACCTTTAACCGCGTGATCCTTTCCAGCAGGCTCACAGGTCACATTAAGAACAAACCATTTGGCAGGCCAATCAATACGCCAAGATAGCTTTACTCGAAGATTATTTAGAGAAGTTTCGGTGCTATAGCCACATGAGGGACATGTGAAGGAAACTTGGTCTGTTTCGGCATCATAATACGTAATCCTGTTTGGAGCAATCTCGCCCTTTGCACCAGCTTGAATTCGACCACAAGATGGACAAATAACTGAAACAGGATACCAAGTTTTCATAGCTTCAATATAGGCAGTTTTCTGTTCCTCATTGAAATCACGGGCGACGTATTCGATTAATATCTCACGAATGGTTTCAGTATTTTTCAAACATGTCCGAGTGGCTTCCAACATTTCAGGAGTTTCGTATAGCTTACTCTGCCAGATAATCTCTGGATTAACCCCAAATTCTGGGAAAGTATCGATGAGCTCATTAGCAGCATGTGCCCCAAAACTCTGGCAGCAACCAAACTCATCGGGCACAGCAGAGTAAGGTTTCCCAACCCATTCGTCGAGTGACAAGGATACGCTAGGCGGAAATGACCGTACCGGATCATAATCATCTATTACAAAAAGGGTCAAAGCTTTCTTTCCAGCTTCGAGAAGTTTGCGTTTGATAACATCTGCAATAATAAGTTCACGAACAAATCCAATGTGAATAGTACCACTGGTGCTCTTGCCCGTTGAGATTCTATAAACATCAACATCGCGAGCTAGAACTTCATTAACAATATCACTTATCCAGTGTATTGAAAACTCGTCGTCCTGAGTTTCTTCAGATGTCATCAAACAGTCCTCATGCGAATCTGAAGTAATAATCTAAAGAACGTTGCCATCAAGATTGGAATTCTGATACTATCAAATCATTTCTTGTTGCAAAGAAGACATAGGTCGGAATTGCTGCTAGTAGAATTACTACAATCATTGTTATTAGAACAGTAAGGATAGATACAGGAAGATATGCTAGGGAGGGGACAGCAGCTTCTGGTATCAATGCATAGATACTGAGCAGAGTACTCACGAATAAAGCAGGAATCCCTGCTCTAAGTCCAACATCCAATCCTTCAGCGATCATTACTTTTGCTAAGAAGGAAGGTTTTGCTCCTACAGACCTCATAATAATGTAGTCACGAAGACGTCCAAAGACTGAAACTAATAGATAATTCATGAGACTCAAAAAAGCACTTAGTAGAGTAACGATTGCTAGTGGATTTATCAGAGCCCAAATAGCATCGATTATTATGAGATTTCCTTCCAAAACCTCTTCCTGTTTGAAGCTATCAAACCCATAGCTCTCAGCAAGATTATCAATTTGCGAAATGACCGAATCATCATACTCCTCAAGTTGAACAAGAAGTAGATTTGTGCCAGATACACCAAAGGTGCTTTGTAGCTGTGAAAGGTCCATCAATGCCATCATGCCACCATTAAGAATGTCAAAAGCTTGCGCATTGATTTCCAAAGATGTGCCTTGTACGCCTAGACTCTGTACGAGAGGATCCACGAAGAGGTCAGTAGCCATCTTTCCTCCAATCCAGACTTGCTGAGTATTATCTATACTTCGACCCTCAAAATACCAATCAGAAATAGTTGTATCCCAGTTTACACCAACCAATACAGCTGAGCTTGTACGATCCAGTCCAATGTATTCATATTGTTCAAGTTCCTCATTCCAAAGGATTGCAGGCATCTCTTCTACTTCAGAGTATACAACAAGACGCGTTTCAATTCTATAAACACCTAAGACCTCATCAAGATCATTAACTAACTGGGTGGGTATTATATCTCCTCCACTGAGGAAATTAAATGAGTCATTCAAAGGTGTTCCATAAAGGGAATATGAGTTATAGTATAGATTCAAGAGAGTTGGATTTCCAATAGCTACAACATTTGAGCCCATGGAGCGGGTAACATAGGAGATAGACGTTGCGTGCACAACACCTCCACCTATCCAAAGAAGTGAAGCAATTGTAAAACTAAGGAAAAGGGAGATAACTGTTCGACGAGTTCCTCTTAATCTTCTGCCTGTTCCTTTGGTGGCAATACGAAAGGGCAGCCCAAAACTATCGAGAAATCCTGCTACACGAACTTTTGAACCTACATCAGGATTCAATGCTAAGGAGGGAGATTCTTGAACAGTATCGTAAATTGGTTTCTGGGCAGAAAAATATCCAGCTATAATTAACACAATTGCGAGAAAGGATATTTGTAATACTGGAAAGGATCCTGCAAGTTGAAGTGTTGGAACCATTGTGCCCAACCAAATCATTCCAACTATGTACAGGACGGTACCAAGCCCGAGACCAAGTACAATACTGGCAAGAAGTAATATGACTGATTGTGCCATGAAAAAGTCAAAAATTGCATCAAGAAGAGTGCCAATCGACTTCATTAGACCAATATCACGTCTACGAGTGACCATCTCCAATGATATTGTAGTAGATACAACTACTGCGCCTAACACAAACACAAGTAGCAGAATCGTCCATACAAAGGTCGAAAAGAATGTGCCAAATGATGATGATAAAGCACTTGCGACAGCAAAAGAAGAAACATCTAGTAAGACATTACTAAACAAAAATACGAATGTTGTAGCAGTCACTATGCTTGTTAGTGAAATTATAGTGAGGGTAGTCCGGAATGGACGTCTCTTGAGGTCTTTTGAAGCAAACATCTGATGGTCAGTCATGACGAGTTAACACTCCACGGTCCATGTTATAATGGTGAATTTTGGACTGTTTGATTATGCCTTCATCATGGGTCATGACGATTACAGCCTTTCCGCGCTTGTTTAAATCCATCAGAAGTTCACGTATCATCTGACCGCTATGTCCATCAAGATTGGCTGTAGGTTCGTCAGCTAAAATGATTGGGGGGTCATTAGCCATTGCACGTGCTATTGCTATTCTTTGTTGTTCTCCAGAACTAAGCTGCCAAGGAAGATGATCTGCGCGATGCTCCATCTCAACTCTCTCAAGGAGTTTCATTGCTTCATCTCTTAATGCAGAACTGCTTCTTTCTGAGAGTTGCATTGGAAACATAACATTTTCAATTGCAGTCAAGGTGGAAACCAAATTATAGCTCTGAAAAATGAAACCCGTATTATTAAGTCTAAAAGACGCTCGGAATGATTCATCATAATCGTTAATTGGCACATCCATAACAAAAACCCGTCCCTGAGATGCCATGTCGATTGCACCGATAATGTTCAGAAGCGTGGTTTTCCCGGAGCCAGATTTGCCAGATATAACAACAAAATCCCCAGCATCGACTACGAGATTTACACCTATGACAGCATTAATCGCAACATTGCCCAGTTTGAAAGTTCGATGGACATCTCGGAGTAGAACAGCATGTTGAACTTCTTCAAGATCTTCAACATCCAAATCATCTCGCGTATAATCTATTGCATCAAGATAGTCTTCATCAGCCATGTTGTGCCACCTTGGATTGTACCCCGATGACTGTAAATCCAAGATAAGCATAGGGGTTGGACAATTAATGTACCAAAATATCCTGACAATCGATAGCCGAGCGTGCCCAATCAGTGAGCAACACAGGTTTCTCCCTACCAAAAACCTTCACAATGCGAAGAATTTCAGCTTCTAATAGAGTGCTGATATAATAGGATATGAGACTCTTATCAACATCTAGAGTTTTGCTGATGATGGCTTGAGTCGTTTGTCCATTTGAGGCACATTCACTGAGAATTGAATTAATAGTAGGGTTGCGGGCTAGCGCTGTCAAGAGCATAACTTTCTCATCTGAAGAAAAGTCTGGAGGGAAGATATGCCGGACATTGCCATTCCGTAGAGATACTACTTGTCCGTCTTTCTCCAACAGCCTAAGATGATACTGTAATGCGCCCATAGCACAACCAATTATTCGGTGAAGTTCTCGAAGGTGTATACCAGGATTAACAGTAACCTCGTCAAGAACTCGTTCTCTTAGCTTCTGCAGTCTGCGTTCGTCACGTCGTTCCATTGATAATGTTCCAATAGCAATCATAAAGAGTCCAAAATCAATAGTAGTGAAGAGCGCATTAGACCAAGCTAAATTAGTACCTCCTGAGTTCCCAGTGAAGAAGCCAATGTCCATGGAAAAATTCTCTACTCTCGTCGCACTACCTATCAATATTGATAGTGCTTGAAATTTAGCATAACTACTGTCTCCACCCAATGTGGGGGATAGGTCCTGGGCAATAGGCTCAACACCACCAAAACTAAAGCCAGATAGGACTACACCTAATACCCCCCAAGTGAGGAGGACAAGTGAAAGTCCAACTAGGATATGTTTGGTGAACTGCCTATTCATGTTCAAACATCCACACTCAAACCCTAATAGCATTTTGCAGTTAAAAACTGCGTTTGTTGAAATTTCGCACTACTAAGTAGCACCTCGTGCAGGGTAGGTCAATGTAATCTTAAAACTGCAAGACTCCTGCCCAGCTGACATGCATGTGTCCTCAATGACAAGCAACTTTTCATATTCAATTCTGTTGAAATCTGTTAGATATTCGAGAACAGCTTCTATGAAGCCTTTCAGAAAGTAGCATGATGGTTCTTCAGATTCATAACCAGAGGCATATGGATTATCACCAATCTCAATTATCGCCTCTTCGTCTAACCATAGCTTGTAGAGTTTAGAAATCTTAATGTCACCAAAAGGCACAATCAAAGTTTCAAGAGCCATCTTGATGAACTCAATTATGCCCTTGAAATCCCCAGGAGGCTTCTGTTTTCCTACTTTGAAGTATTCTCGTTGCGCTTCTAGTCCTGCAAGGCGCCCAGCAGAATAATAAAGATCCTTTACTCGGTCTGGGAACATCACTGCAATTCTGCTTCCAAGCTTGTTCCAAGTCTTGGCAAAGAATGCAACCATAAGATCACGTTCCTTGAGCCTACTCTGCCACCATGGAATCACCTTTTCGCCACTAGACATATCATAAGCCTCGTTTCACAGATTGATGCTGAATTGAAAGTTAAGTGCTTTATGGGTATGTGATACCTTTACACTAAACGGACATTCCAAACGCAAACGTCTGCACCAGTTGCTCTACTCATTTCTTGGAAAACTTTAGCCTCAACGCCTTTGAACTCGAGTATGGATTCAATGATACCACTAAATATCTCGCAATACCCGAATCCTCGCATTCCTTCAAGATTGACTTCCTGACACCAAACGCAATTATCATCAGTTATGCGTACAGACCCTCGAGCTGTCTTCATATCGATATCCTTGGGCTTCTTGTCAAAAAGAACCTTGTAGAGGATTTCTATGAGTTTTGTAACATCTTCACGTGTTGTAACGTTATCTTTCGTCTTCTCGACAATCTCGGTGTTGAGGTAGATTTGTTGACCAATTTCTTTTCCGAGGTCTCGAAGGCTCTGATTTGCTTCATCAATACTAGAGGTATTTGATAGAATATTCTCAACATAATGAGAATAGAGGCTAAGTAGTAAAGGATTGTCTATCTTGGGCATAGCATTCACACCTAATTGATATCTAGAGTGTCTTCCCAATCACTTTAAGACCGTGCTTTCTGTATTTTGCGATTGTTTGTACCACTTTTGGTGTTGGGATCTTCAATGACTCTGCAATTTGTTCTGTTGTTCGAGAGCCATCACACATGCGGATGATGTTTTGATCTTCGACAGCTACTTTACTCATATCACCCTCGAAACGAGGACATTTTACATACCGGCCCACTGTACCTATTCTCTCGTCTTGAGTTACGACTTGTTCAGCAGAAACTGCTGGCACTGTGATTATTCCTTTTGAAGCGCCCCATTTCAGCAGATCAATGACTCGATTATTGGGTTGAAACATTGAGTCTGCTATTTTATCTACACTAATGCATCCATCCACAAGCATGAGAACGTCAAATCCAAAGTTACGATATAGTTGCTTCATCTCACGGTAAAGTTCAGAATCTAGTGATAGCGCACTTGAGTATTGTGTACCGCGCTCAGGAATTGTTCCAGGCAGTACATTGAACGATTCTGGAGGTGGTAATTCCGTAGGGATTGGTTCAGGTGTTGATTTAATGAGAGGGGGAGTAGGAATGGTTTCGATAGTTGATGGTGTTTCTTTTGGTACTATTGATTCAACAGAGGCGGCTTTAATTGCGATACTCTCTAGTACTTGAAGATTAGATTCAACAGATTCTTCAAACTCCTCAGGCGGAGGTGGAAGTACTATTCCTTCCAGCAATCGTAGAACATTCTTAGTCTTGGCAATTGCTAAACCAAGTTGAAGCTCTGGCACATATAAGACAGTCAAAATCCAGTTGTCGTCAACGGGGGATAAAACAACAAGTCCACGGTCAGTATCGATTGTCATGAGACGCAAATCAGATTTGTAAAGGTTAATGCTATCCTTCACTCGTGGGAACAACTCATCTGGAAACGCAAAACTAACAAATGGTCTACCGACCTTTGTCATCAATGAATACCCCAATACCTGGTCATCGAATCTTAATTTAGATAGAGCTCGCTCCAAATCTTTGGACATATTCTTTACCTCACCGACTCTGGTCTGACTGATGGTTGCTTGGACGTGGTATTCTCCGAGAGTCGTCTGAAAAGGATTGTGGTCACAAAGTTCGGTTTTCCAATCACGACTTGTCAAAAACGGTTAAGAGGGGTTCCAACATGTCGAATAAACATAATGAAGAACTTTATTGGCGGCTTATCCGGGGTTGTTGTTGGCTCAATAATTATTGTGGTTGGGCGTGGATTAGTACCACCATTGTATCCAGAGCCATTTAACATGGTATGGTTTCTATTAGTGGGAAATCATGCAATTCAAGCAACTCTGTTTGAACCTATTAAGCCATCGGTTTTAGTATCATACATTCTAACGTGGGTCAGTATCGGACTAGTAATTGGCATTTTTTCCAAACCCGGATGGAATACTGTTAGGTCCGCAATTTGGGTTGGGTTGATCAGCGCTATCTTTACCTTGATTTCTATACTACTTCTGGAGCCTGAATTTTGGGTTAGTGCAACTAGGAATTTCGATTTACTGTTTCAGTTTGTGACATCCTTGGTTCTATCTATACTTACATTACCATCTGCATTGCCTGTATCAATACTAATTGAGCGATTAAAACAGCAAGCAGAGCCTTCAATTCCGTCGAGGATTGAAACAGTGTGTGAGTGTGGTGCAACATTCAAATCAAATCCTCTGATATGCTCAGAGTGTGGAAGAACTTTGGGTCGAGAAGATACCTAACGATCCCTTGTTATTGCTCCACCTAGGAGTCCACCAATTGCACATGCTATTGCTGGGTATATTGTTCCCTCTAGAGATACCTGCATGATTAAGAGAGAACCTTGTTGAAAAATTGAGGCAATATCACCGCCGTGAAGAATCATGAAGAATAGAAGCCATGTTAAAAATGCACCAATGATAGCAGAGAAAACTGCAGAAAGGATTCCAGGGAATATCTCCTTTGTCATTAACCCTGCGACTAATCCACCTGTCCCCCACGCTAACCACATGAGAACAGTTGCACCAGTGGCTCCAATTGGGTAAAGTGAACCCAGACTAGTTGAGCCTAGAAAAGCTGGTGCTGGATATAGTATAGTGCAAGTTACCGCAAGTCGTATTTCAAGTTCACCCGTCATAAGAAAGTCTTCTACAATTGTTGATGCAATAAGGTCATTGGGCATAAAGTTTCCAAACATCAACACTACAAATGTTATTGCAAATGCTGTGATTAATCCCATAAGCGTGCCTAAACCTTGACCCAACGGAGGTCCTCCATGAACTTCTTTCTAACCACTATCTTCGGTTATTCGGTTTTATACCTATGCCGGATGAGTAGCTAGACTTCAAAGACTTTTAATATATGGTCTTATCGAAGTGAGAGGGTCCAAGTACAAACCTCATCACCCAATGCCCTGCAGGATTCCTGAAAACTCTCAGCTTGAAATCCTCGAAGTTTCATGACAGCATCAAACACACCACTCACAATGACGCAGTACTGCAAGCCAGGCATGTCTGTTATGTGAACCCCAGCGCATATTGGACAGTCTGCATCTGTAAACTTGATACTTCGTTTATCATCACTAATCCAGATGTCTGTAAATTCTTGTCCAGAATTCACCTTGTACGCAAGTTGTAGAGTGTTTGCGAATTCATGGAACTTGCCGGCATGTTGACGAATTCTGTCAGCATAGTCCATTAGGAGTGTTTCTCCGACCCGAAAACCAATGTCTTTCATTTTTCGATTTATTTCATCAACACTGACACTAGTACTCATGAGAAGGTTCATCAACTCTCTATAGCTAGCTTGAAACAGAACTTTACTCACTTTGTCAGTCATGAAGTTCCAGGCAATTTTTCCTTTTACACCCATTTGTTTCTTCAACCTCCAGTATCAGAATCTTGACGCTTTGTCTATGCGAATGAATCTGACGGATTTTCCACGATAGGGGATAATCATCTGCAACGCTTCAAAATAGGGTATACCCATTTCCGTAGCTATTTCCTGCAATGTCTTCTTTCCATTGCACCTCTCAAGTATAGCCCGATGCTGCTTCTTTACCTTGTCAATCTTTCCTTCAAATAAAGGCAACTCTATAATTTCTCTCTGACTTGGTTCCAGTCCTTCAGGGCATTCGACCCATAGAATATTACGTGAAACACACCATTTCACAATCTCAACAATCTTCTCAACCGGTCTTGCCAAGAGTTCAGCCAATTTATAGACCGACATCTTCTCGTCAGCAATAAGAAGAACATCGATGCCAACATTAGCAAAAAGCCGTTTTATTGATAAATTGAGCTCCGAATCCAAGGTTACTGAGTCCTTGTAGTTATCACCTCGGTGCACAATGCATCCATGTTTAACCTCCACCATTTCTTTAGGCGTTTCAGATAGGGGTACAGTAGCAACAGTTTCCATTGTTGCCTGTTCTTCTGGTTCATGAGGTAAAACATCCTCTGTAATCATATCTGGGGATACATCAGAGGTTGTGGACTCGGATTCAACCACCGGTTTTTCCTCTATAGGTAAAATCACTTCTTCTGCAGCCATAGAAGCTGGGGGAGGTGGTAGGTTAACCTGAACAAGAAGATCAACAACAGCTTTTGTTCGTGATAGAGCGCCACCAAGTTGAAAATCAGGTTCGAATAAGACAGCAAGTACCCAGCGAGAATCGACTCTTGCTAGAATAACAATACCACTCTTGGTCATGATGTTAACGAGTTTCAAGTCGCTTCCATGGATTCTAAGAGTACCTTTGATTTGGGGTAATACTTCATCAGGTAGAGAAAATGAGAGGAAGGGATGACCATCACTTGTTATTAGAGCATATCCACTAACTGCCTCATCAAACTTGAGTTTTGTTAGGACTCGCTCCAACTCCAAATAACATTCACCAAGCCTTGCGTTGCAAAGATCACTGATACAGCAGTCACTGAACTTTAAGTAACTTTGTACCATCTCCTGATAGTAAGGGATTAGACTTTAGAAATTCGACTATATCAGGTATTTGGGGATGTGTTGCGGATATTGATGACACATAAAGAGATGCTATAGCATTAGCTAAAGTTAATCGATCCTTTGATGGGAGTTTGAGAAGAGTCCCGTAAATGTCACCAGCATTCCATGCATCTCCAGCACC
>JAEORI010000296.1 GCA_016840965.1 Candidatus Thorarchaeota archaeon
AGGATGACCTGCGACGAAAAGACTTCGAACCTTGGGACTCGATGGCTCATTTAGTTATTGTGAGTGAGATTGAGAATGAGTTTGAGATATTTTTCGATGATGAGGAAGTCGTTGATCTCTGGACTGTCGGTGATATTAAGAGAGTTCTAGAAACTAAACTCTCTTCCTAGTCTTTCTTTGATTCGAGTTTTTGAACCATTCGCGCAGGATTTCCTGCAACAAGTGTGAGGGGCGGTACATCTTTTCCAACGACAGCGCCTGCTGCAACAATAGCTCCTTCTCCCACTGTGACACCAGGAAGAACAATGGCTCCTGCCGCGAGCCAAGCTCCCTTTCCAATAACAACTTTCTTTGGTCCCTCGTGAAAGATACGCCTTCTCTGGTGATATGGACTTGCACCTGAATGAGCCATAATTTTTACGCCTGGGCCAATGCTAGCCCAATCTTGGATTTCAATATACTCAGGATATTCACCATCAATCATGACCAAGAATCCCATGTAGACACCTCTTCCGACTTTCACACCACATCTCCTGTAGACACTTGCACGAAACTGGTATGAAGGTGCAATCCAGGCTAGTATACGGAGGAATCTCCCAAGCAGTTTTCCCATCTCAAATCACCCTACTCCTCTTCTCCATAATACTCTCCTCAAATAATCTGAGAAGACCCAATTATCGATATCACCAGTTAGGAGAAGACAGAATTTACTGTCACTTTTCCAGTTTTTATGAGTATTCCAATATTTCACCGCCTCTGTCGGAGTAGCACACCATGCTTCGAGGCTCTGTGCATGCTCAACCAGATCCTTTAGGCACCCAATGTACTTCTTCTGGCCTATCCGGATAGGATGAAGATCGAACATGATTACTCCTCCAGTGGGTGCTACCTTTGCAATCTCTCTCTTCAATACTCTGGATATGCTATCGGGGTCCATCCCCTTTCGATCAATCATAACGTCATCACTCCAAACATTGAGTGGGATATAGGTAACACTTGACTTCCGACCAAGTACTTCCATTTGAAAGAAATTAGTCATATCTCTATATTCCGGTCGAAATCCAAACCCTCCATCCCAAACGAGACCTGCATGTTCTAATAATTCAGGCATATCATCGGTATAGTTGTCATATGGCGCTCTGAAACCAGTTATTTGAACTCCTAGCTTGTTGAATACCTGGAGACTTAGTAACAAATCCTTCTGTCTTGCTTGAGCGCTTATTGTAGGATATCTCACATGATTGTACCCGTGACTTGCTACCTCATGACCTTCCTCTTCGATTCGTTTAACCAGTTCTGGATTCATTTTTGCTATTGCAGCAACTGTGGGAAATGCAAAACGTGCATTGAATTCATCCAGAACGTCAAACATATTGTTCAGAATAGTGTTGAAAGAGGTCCGGTGGAGCTTAAGCATACGATAAAACTGTCTTGGGGCTTGCAATCCCCATTTCTTGCCAAGTTGTCCGATATAGCTCGAGTCTGACAATATCTCCACCGTTGTTTAGTTGCATTTTAGCTTAGAAGAGTCTGTCAAAAGGATTACGACAAGAAGCTTCTTGTTGGAATTTATGGTAACACTTATGCGAGAACAATAAGAATCATCGTTGAGGTGAGTCCGTGAAACTCAGTCATATAGGTATCATCGTTAAGGACATCGAAGAGGGGATTAGGAATCATGAAGCGCTTTTTGGATACAAGCAGCTTGGTCCAATCGTGGATGATCATGCTCAGAAGGTACGTGTTGTATTATTAGGCCCATCAGAGAATGCTCCTGTGAAGATTGAATTGATTTCCCCTTTGACTGAGGATTCTCCTGTTTCCGACCTGCTAAGAAAACGACAAGCATTGTACCATCTATGCTATTCAGTGCCTAATATTGAAGAAGCGAAATCGAAAGCACGCAAGAGTGGCGCTACTGTGATTTCAAAACCAGTTGAAGCACCACTCTTTGACAATCGAAAGATCTGTTTTCTTTTCACAAAGGACCATTATGTTGTTGAACTAGTTGAAGATGAGCGTTGAATCTCATCTTATTTTTGAGCAACAAACACCTTGGAAAAGAGTTCGAATAAAGGTTCAACGTATGTGGTGTTAATGTTCGCGTAGACATAATTACACATTTCAATGAACCTAGTAGCACGCTCATCAGCATACTCATCGATCCCAATGATTTTCCTTGCTCTTTTGGTGATGTCCTTCACTAGTCCTTTTGCACTCTTGTCTTCATCAAAAATATCCGTGGTGTCTTGTTCAATTCGTTTTAATTGACTCTTGACGCGTATGTCTGAAACATCATCAGCCCCAAAGCTCTTGACAACATCCATGAGAACATCTAGAATGCCATTGTGCAGACCTGCAACAAGCGCCTCAACCTCGTATGCAGTGAACCGAACCGTTGTACTCTCTCCGCTAAGTTGCCATTTCAGGTCACTGCTCCTGCTTACCGTGATTTGCCTTTGACCGACACTGATGATTTCATCGAAGAATCTTGATTCAATACTGCTGTTAATTGAGGTCTTTAGAATGGCGGCTTCGGGAAGCTTTAGCTTGATTGAGTTTCCTCCATTTGTGACTACCAGACACATCCCATCCGCAGGTGTTATTTTCTTGACATAGTCTGAGGGTGGTGCTACCTCAACTGGTGGTAGATGCTTTAACCGCTCAGCTAATTGTCTAATTTCAGGCTCAGTACAGATGTAGGTTTGTCGATCCCCTGAAATCGAAATAGTTCCATCATCAGCTCGTTCAAATGTGATTTTATTTCCTCCACCAACATCTGTGGTCTTCAGATATTCCTGCTTATAGCTACGTGCAGTCTGTGCAAGTTTGTCCAAGGCTGCGGCAACCATATGGGCTTCTCCATAACCCAATGTGATTTCTGCAGTCCCCTCGGTTCCGCGGCCAAGACCAAGGGCACCATCCTTCCGAATCTTTACGTACACAACCTTCCACCACTTGAAACTAGGTTTCGCTTGCTGAAAACTATTGTGGCGATTTCGGTCCACAACAGAATGGTCATAAGAAGTCTAATTGATGATGCCAAGTGGTACCATGACAGAAGAAACCGCTCCTGAACGCATACTAGATGTTCCTCAAGACATTCATGAAGCAGAAGTTTGTCCTTTCACGAAAGGTATGTGGAAGAAGGCTGGCGATGTTCTCATATTTTTCATGATTTTTATTTCGCCAATTCTATTTCTGGTATCTCTGCTTATAACTAACCTAGCCTAGTCTGTTAAGAAGTCGCATGCAGAAGGTGTTTTACCTTCTGCAGTTATTGATACTAAATTGAGTCCTTGACATCAAAAGCTAGAGTACCTGCTTCCTTTGTCTTGAGCGAGATATCTATTGTATGCTCACCTTCAGGAAGGGAATCTCCCTTGATGTGTATCTCTATTTCTACACCTACTTTGATTGGGAATGAGTTCTCTTCACTAATTTCGGATCCTTTGACTTCACCATCTATTGATCTGATAATTGTAGAATCAAGCGGGTACTCATTACCATTCACCTTGATTGGTGCCACTGCAGTAGTAGTGCCGGGCGATAATGAATTTTTGAGTTTAAAGGAGAAACCGTCCTCGACATTTTCGAGGCTTCCTTTGATGTATAGCTTCCTCAGGAGGAACGCTGGGATTTGCATTTGTATTATGGCCTCCAACTATTTCTGTCTACGCAAGCACTTTAAGCCAGCTTTTATAATTTCCGAAGTTACCTTGTGCTAAATTTCCATAAGTTATCTCCATATAAAACACTGAAGCCTTTCTAACAAAAGTAATAAGCCCTTAAGCATCGGCTGTAAATGAAACACCATCGTCAAGGAGAGAAATGGTTGCAGTTCGATTTCTTCAATATATTCGATAATATTTTCGGGACATTCTCGTTAATGTTTACATTCATCATGGTTTTCGTCATTGTCATTGTGATTATTGGCGTTGTCTTTGCATGTAGAGCAAGTTCGGGTATTGCATCAAGTGTAGCTCGTGGGTTTACCATCGAAGCGCCATCTTTTGTCATCCCTGATCGCTATCGTGGAGAACGGCGTTCTGACGGTTCTGAAATACGAACTGTTAGGTTGCCAGACCGGTGTCCATCATGTGGGGCAGCAACAAGCCATGAAGGCATTGACTGGACCGGACCTCTCGAAGCTAAGTGCAACTACTGTGGTGGAACGCTGAAGGCAACATTTGAACGAGTTTAGAAAAATACTCAATACTACCAACCAGGTGCATGTCTGTCCTTTTTATGATAGAAAGTCATGAGGACATCCGAGTGTTATATATATCCAAATATGAGGAAGCTTTTTCACTTGTCTGTCACGTAATATTTCGGACTTGCGCTGCCCACCCATAAGAGGATAACCCAATGGTCAATGCACTCGAAATGCAAGAGGATGGTACATCACACTCTGTAGATATCAATAGGGAGAGCTTGCAACCTGATCGAGTCTTTTGCATTGTAGATAACACAAACAAGAATGTGTATATCTGGTTGGGAAAGGAAGCTAATGTTCGCAAACGATTCGTTGGTGCGCAAGTAGCAAGTAAAATACGTGGAGAATTGAGTACTGGATATAGGGTTCGTTCATTGGACCAGGGAGATGAGACTGCGGATTTTTTCAACTCATTGACGCATGATTGATTCAGTAATAGGTCTCGCCACATCCACAAGATTCTATAGAGTATCCGATATCAGACGTTGGAGGTCGCAACTTTGAGAGGACTGATGAAAACCGCTCGTGGGATTGGAAATCTAGAGCTTCGGGAACTTGAAGTTCCTAAACCCAAAAGAGATGAAGTCTTGATTGAGGTGGCAGCAGCTGGCCTATGTGGCACCGATATTCATATCAAACATGACCAAGCATTTTACACACCTCCTGTAGTTCTTGGTCATGAATATTCCGGGACTGTCATTGAAGTCGGATCAGATGTGACTTCTTTATCAGATGGAGTTCCTGTGGTGTCTCCTGCGACAGCTTATTGCGGCAAGTGCTATCAATGCAAAACAGGTCACATGAACCGCTGCACTGCAGAAAACAAAAGAATCCTTGGCACATCGCGTGCGAATGGTGCCTTCGCAAAATATCTGGTTGTACCTGATTATATTGTTCATCAGGTACCAAAAGGCGTTTCAATGGAAGAAGCTGCACTGGCTGAACCATTGGCTTGTGTGGTTCATTCTGTGATTGATACGACCCCGATTTGTCCAGGAGATGTTGTTGTGGTTCAAGGTCCTGGTACCATGGGTCTGATGGCTACTCAAGTCGCCAAGGCAATGGGTGCTGGAAATGTCATAGTGACTGGTGTGTCCTCTGACCAGTGGCGCTTTGACATAGCAAAGAAAATTGGCGCAGATATGACAATTGATGTTCAGGGTGATGAGAACCCAATCGATATAATCAAAGCTGAAACTGATGGACGAGGGGCTGATGCTGTCATCGAAGCATCTGGCGCTTGTGTGGCTTGTACACAAGCTCTAGACTTCGTGAAAGTTGCGGGACACGTGACGCTTTTGGGCGTTCGCGGGAGTCCAGCTAACATAGATCTTGATCCGATTGTCATAAAAGAACTCACAATATCCGGGACTTGGGGCACTCTTCCCGCGACATGGGTCACAACACTTCGGTTGATGTCCTCTCGTAAAGTGGATGTATCACCGCTAATCACACACAGAATCTCACTCTCAGAATGGCAGAAAGGCTTTGAACTAATGGAAAGCCAAAAAGCAATCAAGGTCCTCTTCAATAAGTTTGAGTGAAGATGGACGGTGTGCGAATGTATCTGACGAAAGACTCAAGCCCTGAAGAATACGAGGTCTATGACCATCCTGGAATGAAAGATGTTCGACGAAAACAATTTCTCAACCCTGATAACTCATCAAAGAACTTCGCACTACGAGCCTACGTAATCAAGTCTGGTGGTCACACAGCATATGATGTCCATTCGCATGAACATGGAGTCTATGTACTAAGTGGAAAAGTAACTGTCAAGGTAGGATCTGAGGAACTACTTCTATGCCCCGGAGATGTCCTCCATATCTCTGGGAATGAACCTCATCAGTTCTTCAATTATCACTCAGAACCAGTGAAATTCCTGTGTGTTCGAGATTTTACTTCTTCTCCCTAGGTGCCCATAAATCAAGACAGTCTTGCACAGTGGCTACATGAGATGCTGCTGGTCCTCCACCCATCACTATTGCTACAGAACATGCTTCCATAATCTCATCCCTTGTCGCTCCAAGGGTGAGTGCTTGCTTAGTGTGATAGACCATACATTCTTCACAAGGAGCGAGCACCGAAGCCACGATACAAATTATCTCTTTGAATTTGGCTGAGAGCGCACCATCTTTATGAACTGTCTTCTGGAGGTCTGTGAAGGCATTTCTTGTATCAGGAATATCTCGGTTTAGTGCCCCAAAATGTTTCATGAAACTCTTCAGTGTCTTTTCTACATCTTCTGTCATTGAACCATCCTCAGATTTATTATGCTGGTTTTCCCAGATTCCACTCGGACTGGGAATAGCGGTTTTGATATAAAGCCTGTGCAGTGTCCTTCTCCTCTTCTGAATAAGCTCCTCTCTCGATTGATTGTCCAGATACTTTCTCAAAACCTTTGGTTATTGCATTTCTAATCGTGCTATCTGAAGGACATACCCCAACATGGTCTGCGATATTGGTCACATTATCTCGCTTACTATCCATGCATCGGACTCTAGTCCGATCACGGAGAAAAACTGGTTGTCCTGCGGGGGGTGAAAGGCTTCGGCGTAGCATCAGAAGATTCGCATTGATTAATAGGGTTCCATGTAGAAATGCAACACCTCTCTTAAGCCAACCAGCTGTTCCAGTGATTTTCAGGTCATCAATTCTAATACATGAGCGGCTAGGGTCATATTTTGTTGGGATATCAACTGATTGTAAGGCGTTCGAGATAGCACCAATAAATAATTCATAGATTTCATTCAATTTCTTTGGGACATAGTTTTCACTTCGATTTGCACAAATTGAGAAATTAAGATTCCCTCGGTCATGATAGACAGCTCCCCCTCCTGTGAACCTTCGGGCAATCGATATCTCATTCTCTTCACAATAAGAGAGATTCACCTCTTTGTGAACACACTGAAATCTACCAATAACCACTGCTCTATCAGAACGCCAAAACCGAATGGTACTCTGTTTATCCTCTTGATTCGCGGCTACTCTAGCTATTGCCTCATCAAATGCGAGGTTCTGATAGACATCTGTGCTATCCTCAGTAATTAGCCGCCAAGTCATGAGTATCTCACTCAATTCTTCTGTGTCATATGCTTCATGTATATGTCACTGATTAGCTTGTTGCAAGAACAAAATGAATTGGTTAGCCGGTGGTCAAAGAAGGTTGCTCACCACCGGCGGGAGGCCTCAGAGCAACGGTTGAGGCTTGGAGCAGATGTCGTATTCGAGGCTGACACGAATAACGCGTGTCGGCAATCAGTCTGCTCCACAGAATATAAGGTCACCAACTTCCTAATTGACGAAAAAACATCATAAAACTATGATAGTATGTTGCCACACTCATGGCAAGTCAGGGATCCGGGACGAAGCTGAGTACCACAATATGGACAGACTCTTCCTTTTGGAGGTGACTCAATGTATGGCTCTGAATATCTTTGTTGTGAGCCGAGCACGAATCTCCCTGATGCTCTAATATTTTGAAGACCGATTTGATCTGCATAGAACTCAGTAAATCCACAATCTGCGCAAGTAAAAGACTCCAGTGTCGCAGTTGAAAATCCTGGTAGGTCAATCCTGACATAATGTTGACCTGCTACCTTATGAGGTCCTGCAATCCTGTTACTTCCACACTTTGGACAAGTATTGGTATGAATCATCTCAGTTTCATGTGAAACTCCAATTTGAAGACTGATAATGCTTTGGCATAACGCTAGTAACTACTGGTCTTCAGAAGATGAATCTCTAAATTTTCATCATGAATGGATTTTCAAGGGTCTCTTTCAGCGCAGCAAGAAATTGTCCTGCTGGTGCACCATCTAACACTCTATGATCCACAGCGCAGCTAGCCATCATCATTGATCTAATCACAATCTTGTCATCAATGACGACGGGTTTCTTATTGATTTGTCCGAGAGCTAGGATTGCAGTTTCTGGAGGATTGATTACAGGTATGAAAAGATCGACATTGAATGGTCCGAGATTCGACACGGTGAAGGTGCTACCTGAGAGCTCTTCAGGTTTCAATTCGTTCGACTTTGCCCGTTTTCCAAAGTCCTTAGTTTCTAGGGCAATCTCAGAGATTGATTTCCTGTTTGCGCCTTTAATGGTTGGTACAATAAGACCATCGTCAGTTGCCATGGCGACACCGATGTTCACTTCATCGAAGATGACCAAGTCATTTCCAATGAGCGTCGCGTTAAATTTCGGAAATCTATCGAGTGTATCTGCAACAGCTTTCACGATAATATCGTTGAACGAAACTCTAACTCCATGCTTCTTCTCAACTTGCTCGTTAATTTCTTTACGTAGCTCCACAACTTCTGTCATGTCGATTTCAGTGATCATTGTGATGTGCGGGTTCTGCGCGCTCTGAGTCATTCTTCGTGCAATGGTTCTCCGTAGGGGGGTCAACGATGTGACTTGTTTCACCTTGCGTTCATCGGTAACTGTAACTTGAGGTACTCCCTGTGCTGCAAGAACATCTTTTTCGACAATCCTACCTTCAGGACCAGTACCGACAATAATTGATAGATCAACCCCCATCTCTTTTGCTTTCTTTTTGGCTCGTGGAGATGCTTTGATTTTTCCCCCTGGTAATCGAGTTTCAACAATTGGTGCAGTAGTTTTAGCTGCAACCTTCGCTACAGGGACTGAAACACTAGGACTGATAGTTGCTGCACCAGTAGTGACAGTGACTTTGTTGAGCTTTCTTGGTATTGCATCAGGAACTTTCTCACCTTTCTCTCCTATGTAAGCTATTGGCTCACTGATTGGAATCTCATCATCTACTTCACACAGAATTTTGAGTAACACTCCACCAGCTGGTGCTTCCAATTCAAACTCATTCTTTTCACCAAAGATCTCAACGATTGGTTCACCCTGTTTTACTATATCTCCCTCTTTTTTTAGCCATTTGAGTATCACACCGTATTCCATGGCTACACTCATTCGTTGCATGATCATGGTTGCTACCATCGACTTCACCTACACAATATCCCTAATCGCTTGGGCTATTCTCTTATTATCAGGAATGAAATAATCTTCAAGTGGTGGACTGAAAGGAACTGGCGTGTCTGGTGCATTGACCCTCTTTATTGGAGCATCTAACCAGTCAAACGCTTCTTCTTGAACAATCGCTGCAACTTCTGCTGTAGTAGCACCTGTCCTGGTTTCTTCAGTCACAAGTACAAGTCTTCCGGTCTTCTTCACGGAATCAACCAAGGTCTTGACGTCTAATGGTGCAAGAGTCCTGGGATCGATTACTTCTACACTGATACCCTCTCTCTCAAGCTCATCAGCCACCTCAAGGGCTCTATGAAGCATAAAGAAAGTTCCCCACACAGTAACATCTGTTCCTTCTCTTCTGACTCGTGCTTGTCCGAATGGGATTGTGTAGTCTTCATCAGGCACCTCTTCTTTTTTATCATAAACAAGCTTATGCTCAAAGAACATAACCGGGTCGGGATCTCTTATTGCTGTCTTGATGAGCCCTTTCACATCGTAAGCAAATGCTGGGACTGCGATTTTGAGACCTGGAGTGTGCATGAACCAAGACTCAAGACTCTGCGAGTGGTGTGATGCAATGTTCTTGCCTCCACCAAACACGGTCCGAAGGACTAATGGTACTGAAGTCTGTCCACCAAACATGTATCGCATCTTGGCAGCCTGATTACAGACCTGATCCATGGCGAGTGTAATAAGGTCTCCAAACATGATTTCAGCGACTGGAATCAGTCCTGTGATGGCTGCTCCCACGGCAGCACCTGCAATAGTGTTCTCAGATATGGGAGTATCTCGCACTCTAGCTTCACCGAACTCTTCTGCCAATCCTTTGGTGACCTTGAAAGCTCCACCCCATCGAAGCCCAACATCTTCTCCCATAATGAACACGCGTTCATCGCGTAGCATCTCTTCACGAAGTCCAGCTTTTAGAGCATCTCTGTATGTCATCTCTGGCATCTAGAACACCTCCGCATAGACATCGTCTAGAGTTTCCTCTGGCTTGGGATAATCAGACTTTTTCGCAAACTCAGCTGCTTTTTCAACATCCTTGGAAATCTTGGCTTCAATCTTTTCAGCTTCTTTCTCAGTCAATGCTCCTTGTTCTATTGCAATCTCTCTAATTATACGAACAGCATCTCGTTCCTCACTCAGCCAGTACTTTGCCTCTTCCTCTGGTCTGTACTTTGCAGCATCGAATCGTGAGTGTCCCTTCATCCTATATGTCTGACATTCAATAAGTGTTGGACCTCCACCTTCTCTAGCTCTTTTCACTGCTTCAACAGCGGCCTCATATACCGCAAGTGCATTATTCCCATCTACGACAATATTTGGGATGCAATAACCATCAGCTCTCTGCGCGATTGTTGCACTTGGGCACATCATCTTGATGGGTGTTCCCATAGCATACAAGTTATTCTCAACAACCCAAATCAGAGGGAGTTTCCATATTGCTGACATGTTGAGTGATTCACCAAATGTGCCATTGTTGGATGCACCATCTCCGAAGAAACATGCCACAACATCATCAGTGCCTCTCATCTGACATGATAAAGCTGCACCGACAGCGATTGGAAGGCCTGAAGCAACAACTCCTGTAGCTCCAAGCACTCCTACTTCAAATTGAGTGATATGCATGGAACCGCCTTTTCCCTTGCAAGAGCCTGTGGCTTTCCCAAGTAGCTCTGCAAGAGCCGCGTTCATGTCAGCCCCTTTGGCGATAACATGTCCATGCCCCCTATGAGTACTCTGTATCCAATCAGTCTTCTTGAGTGCTGTTGTAACTCCAGCTGCTACCGCTTCTTGACCTAAGTAAAGATGTAAGGTCCCAGGAACAATGTTCTCTCCAAAAAGATCCCAGACCTTTTCTTCAAATTTACGAACTTTCAGTGTACTTGTATAGAGTTCTTTCAACGTCTTTTTATCAACAGTCATATACTGATCAACAACCTTGTTTTGACAGAGAGCACTCTTGGCGCCCTCCCTATACCTTGTCTGATAAAGGCTTCGAAGTGGTAGACCTAATACTCTGATATGATAAAAAGAGGTTAACAATGCCTATATTTTTTGGACATGGCACCAAATCATGGTGTACCTGAGTACACATTAATGTAAATAATCGTGTTGTACACCGGAAAGTTGTAGGGATGTGGAGCAAAAAAAATAGTTGCGCTATGGATGACAATCTGAATGGATTGTAAACTCTCCCCGTCCCTACTTCATCTTCTCTCAACAGATTTTAATTTCCCCAAGAATTCTTATTGCAGTTTGAATTGGTAATTTATACATTTACGGAGATGTCTTGCATGAGTCATGTGGGAGTCGAAGCAACATTAACTTCGGGTCGAACCCTAAAACAGGGCCGTGCGATGGAGCTAGGAAAGCTTGGTCCTGAATACCTCAAAGAAGTATCTTTTTGTGAGATGGACAAAATAACCCTCGACGCGTTGGGCTTGGAAGAAGGTGATTCTGTCCGTATAGAAACATTGCATGGAAGCGTTATAGTGTCATGCAAGTTAGATCGAAGAGCTGAGCCTGGTATAGTATTCATACCTTGCGGACCCTATGCAAATGCTGTAATTGGACCTGATACAGAGAACTCAGGAATGCCTGATTTCAAAGGAATACCTGCGAAACTCTTCGCAGCAAAAGGGCAGAAAGTGCTTGACGTGGTGAGTCTTTTGAAACAAATGCTGGAGGGTGCATAATGACTGAAACCGGTGGAATCAAAGAACACATTGTCTGCCCCTTTTGTGGTTGCCTTTGTGACGATATTGCACTTACTATAGATGGAAACAAGATTACTGACAATAAGAATGGTTGTTCAATTAGTCAGGCTAAGTTTCTCAGTCATCACGACGACCGTCTTGAAATGAAACAACCTCTCACAGATTTGGTCAAGAAGGCAGCTGAGATTATTGTGAACTCGAAACGTTTACTGGTGTATGGTCTGAGCTCAACAGAAAATGATGCTCATAGAGAGGCTTACAAGATTGCTGAGGAAGTAGGTGGGGTGGTAGATAACACCTCATCTGTCTGCCATGGACCCACCGTTTTAGGTTCGCAAGAGTCTGGTGAAGCTATAGCAGCACTTGCTGAAGTTCGTCATAGAGCCGATCTTGTTCTCTATTGGGGCTCCAATCCCCAGTTTGCTCATCCTCGACATATGAGCCGATATACAAGAGCAAACGGTCTATACATTAAGGATGGTAAGAAAGATCGCAAAATATGGGTGTTTGATGTTCGAAAAACTATCAGTGCAGGTGTTGCTGACAGATTTATCAAACTTAATCCTGGTTCCGATTTGGAGGTCATTTCAGCTCTGCGCGCACTTGCGCGTGGCAAAATCTTAGAAGTTGATGAAGTCGGTGGTGTTTCTGTCACTGAACTTTCCGAACTCGTTGATATAATGAAAGCCACTAAGTACGGTGTTCTCTTCTTTGGTCTTGGCTTGACTCAGTCCAAGGGTCGCCACAGAAACATCGATGCAGCAATCCGACTGATTCAGGATCTCAATCACTATACAAAATGGAGCATGATGCCTATGAGAGGACACTACAACGTAGCAGGCGCAAATAAGACATCAACTTGGCAGACTGGTTATCCGTATGCCGTAGATTACGCTCGTGGCTATCCTCGATACCAACCGGGAGAATACACTGCAGTTGACATGCTCGTGAGAGGCGAGCCAGATGCAGTTCTCAACATAGCAGCCGACCCAGCCGCTCATTTTCCAAGAGAAGCTGTGAAATATCTGTCCAAGATTCCTGTCATCAATATTGATCCAAAAAGGAATATGACTTCGCTTCTCGCAAAGGTCAATATACAGACTGCAATTGCTGGAATCGAGTGTGATGGTGCAGCTACAAGGATGGATGGGCTTCCATTGTATCTCAAGAAGGTAATCGACCCCCAACAAGGAGTACTTCCAGATAGAGATGTGTTGAGGATGATTTACGAAGAAGTAAGGAGGATGAAGAAATGAGCAGGCAGACAATTCTCAAAAATGGATGTGTCTATGACCCAATGAATGGTATAGATGGTGAAATCAAAGATATTTGCATATCAGATGGAAAGGTTGTAGAACGAGTTAACGGGTCTGCTAAGATTATTGACCTCAAAGGACGTCTAGTGATGGCTGGAGGGGTTGATATGCACTCACACATCGTTGGAAGTAAAGTGGGCGTTGGTCGAGCTATGTGCCCAGAAGATCATCGAAAAGATCCTGTACCAAAGACACAACATACTCGATCAGGTGTTGGTTATACGATGCCTAATTCCTATGTTATTGGGTATCGCTATTCTGCTATGGGTTATACTACAGTCATTGAACCAGCACTTCCTGCACTCAAAGCGCTTGGGTCTTGGGAGGAAATGGAAGATTTGCACAATCTGGATTCTGGTCTGCTTCCGTTGTTTTGCAATAGTATGATTACATTTCATTATGTAAAAGAAGGAGACCTCAGTGGACTGGCTGCCTACCTTGCATGGGTCATCCAAAAAGTAGGCGGACTAGGCTGCAAGGTTGTCAATCCTGGAGGAACTTATGCATGGGCTCATGGTGTTGACCTTAGAGACCCTGATGGTGAGGTTCCAGGATGGGGCATAACTCCCCGTGAAATAACACGAGGACTCTGCAAAGCTGTTGAAGCGTTGGGGCTTCCTCACATGATGCACTTCCATCCTAACAATCTTGGTCGAGTCGGTAATATTGAAACGACGATTAAACAACTCGACTCTATTCGTGATATTAAGGGTCATGGTGGCCGTAAACACATTTGTCATCTAACCCACATGTCTTTTGAAACGCTTGGTAACGTTGAAGGTGCCGGTACCGAATGGAAAGACATTGCTTCAGGTGGTCTGGAGTTTGCAAAGTATTTCAATAAGAATAAACACTTTACTGCTGATATGGGGCAGATTACATTTGGACCAGCTACTACAATGACAGGTGATGGACCCTTCGAGTTTTATCTCTATCAACTTACAGGTGGAAAGTGGACTAATATTGCAGTCGACGTCGAACTCCCAGGGGGTGCGGGAATTGTTCCTTATACATATTCACCAAAAGCTGCAGGAAATTCAGTTCAATGGGCAATTCCACTTGAGTTTGCGCTCAGTGTTGATGATGTATGGCGTTGTATCATGAGTACCGATCATCCTAATGCAGGTCCCTTCACAAAGTATCCACTTGTGATGTCATGGTTGATGAGCAAGAAACAACGCGACACATGGATGGACGACATGCATAAATTTGCCCATGAGAGATCAACTTTACCAGCCATTGAGCGAGAATGGACTCTTTACGAGATTGCCATTTCAACTCGGGCTGCTCCAGCAAAAATCCTAGGTATTAATTCAACAAAAGGACACTTAGGGGTAGGTGCAGATGCTGATATTGCTGTATATGATGCTGATCCTGCAAAAGTTGACTTTGCCAAGGATCCTAGTCGTATCATCAAGACCTTTTCGACCTCCTACCTTACCTTCCTACGAGGCCAACAAGTATCTAAGAAAGGTGTTGTGAAAATGGCTGATGAGCGAAAGGTTTGGTCTCTATCTCCAGAACTTAATGAGTCACTCTGGGAACGTATCAACAAAGAGCTTGAAGTTATAATGAATGATTGGTATTCCCACTCCTTCTACAATTATCCGGTTCCTGATAGATATCGTTCGCATTTGGAGCAGAAAATTCATGTTGATTCAACATCTGTACCTGCCTAGTGGCGGATTGCAGCATGTCTGACAGGAACTCACTAGAAGAGTTAGAATCTGGATATGAGGGTGTGGCTGAATACTACGACCTCTTTGCTGACAACTCAGATATCCCCTTTTTTACTGAATATGCCAATAAAATGGGTTCTCCAATACTTGATTTAGCTGCTGGAACAGGTAGGGTGACCTTTGCACTTGCCAATGAAGGCTTCGAGGTCGTAGCTTTGGAGAAGTCAAAGTCAATGCTATCAGTTGCAAGAAGAAAGCTGGATCAATTTCCAACTGAAGTCGCCAGCAGAGTCAAGATAATTGAAGGCACTATGAAGAATTTTGCGATTAGCAGGAAGTTTTCACTCATTATTGTCCCGAATTCTTTTAGTCATCTACTCACGAGTGAAGATCAACTATCAGCACTCTCGTGCATAAAGAACCATCTCAAGGACGATGGCATTTTCATTCTCGATTTATATCCCGGTGCTCTACAGTACGAACAAGCGACGTTTGAAGACCCACCCCAAAGAATGAGTAATGGCAACATAGTCCGACGTATTGGAGAAATCAAATCTGATTTTACCAAGCAGCTAATGCGTTTAGAGCTCTGTTACATGGTACAAGATGATGAAGGGCATGTAATTGAAGAAACCAAGGTAGTTTCAGGAGCTGCTCTTATCTTTAATCGGGAAGCTGACCTTCTCATTCGCATCTCTGGTTTGAATGTTGAAGATGAATTTGGCGATTTTGAGAAGCATCCCTACAAACATGACTCTGGACGTAGGATATTCATACTTAGAAAATAGTAATAGAGAGAAGCGATGACAAAAGCTCCTCTCTGTTATGAGATAAAGGTGAAGGCACATCCGATTTCTAACTAACTTGTTCAGGAGGTGGTAATTGATCCACTTTTCTAGGTTCCTCTCTGAATGTAACGCCTTCCTCTGATTCCAAGCTATCTGTGTATAGGACTTCGCCTTCTACATATGCATCTCTTTCAATATAGATGGTCTTTCCATAAAGACTTCCAACGCGTGCTCGTTCCTCGATCCTGATATCATTACCGTAGAGTGAGTCTGTTCTTGCACGTTCACGGATGAGAATCTCATTTGACTCCACGAATCCTCTGACTTCAGATCTTTTACCAATCCGGAAACCATCCGTGGCTCTGATATACTCTGCACGAATTTCGCCACCTACAATTATTCTGAAAGTGTCAATTCGGCCTTCTGCTCGTACTGTGCCGCCAACCTTAATTTTTCCATCACTCTTTAGGTTTCCACCAATTGCAGCAGTTCCGCCTACATTGAGTCCTTCGGAAACCTCCAGGTCTCCATCGGTCTTTACAGTTCCACCCACATCAATCAAACGACCCGTGGCATTACCCATTATTTTCACAGCTCCTCCTACATTGATTTCATCGAATGTGAAATCGCCCTCAGCTTTGAAGGTTCCACCTATGTCGACCGTGCTGACCTTGGATCCTGGACCAACTTTAGCTGCTCCACCAACATCAAGATCTTCGATCTCAATCGCATCTTCAGCTTTGAAGCTCCCTCCAACTGAAACCTTCTTTATGAACCCTCTCACAGTCTTGCCGGAACCACCTGCATCGAATTCCTCAGCTTGGACTTTACCATAAATGCCAACCGAACCGCCACCAGAGACCCTCTCAACTTCAACATTTCCTTCAATTTTGACTGAAGCACCTCCAGTGAGTCTCTGTGCTTTGGCATCACCTGTTACTTTAATTGATGCACCTGCTTTTGCTGAAACACAATCAAGGTTTCCTTCAACCAAAAAAGAAGCTCCAACTTCAATGTCACGGGCTTTGGCATCTCCATAAACAGCGAGACTACCTCTTGGGACGCTGGCCGCCTTCTCAACTATTAGATTTCCATTAACGGTTATCTGATCCCTACTCTTGGACTCAAGTCTGCCACACTGTAATGCGCCATGTATTTCAAGTTCATCAACAATAAATAAAGTACCAGTAATTACTATTGAGTCACCTTCTTCTGGTACAAGCGTTCTGCAATTTCGAATCTCAACATCGCCCTCAACATTTCCGAGTTCGACAGTATCTTGGTTTTTGAATAATAATCTTTCAGCCATCTTGGCCTTCACCTTGTATAATTCTAATTTAAATCACTCAAATTTGGTATATAAAGCACGGCCACAAATTAGGGTCACAAATTGTGACTATCTTTGGTACCTCCTTCCAGAATACTCACATCCCTATGATAGGTTCTGGGATTGGTATACCTACCAGTCCTGCGAGTCGCTTATACAACTCGAGATATTGATGGCCTCTCACAGTTACTTTGAAGACCTTCATCCCATCATCATCATCTTCTTCGAGTAGCCCTCTCTCTACTAGTTCAGTAATCGACTCTTTCGCTCTATCGACGGGCATGTTTGTTGAACGAGCTGCACGGGTTAAGGGGCAATAACCCCAAATATACACGACACGAAGCAACTCAGCATAGATGTCATAGCGAGTCCGCTTCTGAAGTTCTCTTTTCTTTCTTTTCTTCCTTGTCGGTTCGTCTGACATCCATGTAGTCCTCGCATGAACCAGAGCGTATGAAGATATGAATGTAGTGTCCCGGGCGAAGTAATTCCGCTAGATTAGAACCAACAACCCTTATGACTTGGTCCGCATGCATTGAGTATCCGGGTCGGAGCCACGATGATTCGTTGCGTATATATTGTCAAGAAGGATGGAAGTCCCATTTATGGACGCTCATTTGAAGATGATGCGTGCCTTGACCTTAATACCATACCATCATACGTGCGTTCGGCTGTATTGATGATGCAAGCAAGCTCAAGCACATCCTCAGATAGAGTCTATACTCTCGAGGTCAATGACGAAGTGTGGGCATATTCCTTCTTTCATTCCTTTGTACTGATATCATTGGCATCCAAGGATCAGTCATTTTCTCAACTGAAGAATAAAATGTCATCTCTCGGGCGAGCAATTGCTTATCAATTTGGAGAGATAATCGAATTATGGAGTGGTAGTATGAGTGATATTGTTGATGTAAACGCTGTTATTGACAACTATATGGCTCTTGACCTAAACCGCCCATCAAGCAAAATACTGAAAGTGATTGATAGTCTTGTCAACAAAGCTCTGAAACAACCAGAGATTGCTTTTGTTGGTATCTTCGACTCTGAGGGTGAGATGATTAGTGGAACTGTGCCTGATCTTTACTTGTTTAGAATTCAGGTTGAGATTTCACAAGGTGTGATTAAACCAATAATGGATATTGTTCCATCTGCAATCAATGCAGGAGACCACACTCTTCAGATGTTCAATGTTAGTTCTCTAACTATTGTAGTTGCATCCCAACCTGGAGAGAGTAACCTTTATGCTGTCAGTACTGCTGGTGAGATTGCGCATGCAATAAACGAGAAGATGTCGTAGCAGTTTTATCCGATTTTCATATATTCAAAAACTGGGAGTGATTGTGTTTGGTTAGTCCTGAGAGAGCAATCTTTGATGCTGAAGAATTGATAAACCAAGCAATTTGGAGGGGTACCCGAGACCAGGATTTCAAGAGTGAGCTTACTCTCTGTTCTGAAGCAAAGATAATCTTGGAAGGACTTTCAAATCTTGACCCGATATTAGAGAAACATCGACGGAGGGCTCTCTCTCAATGCTTGCTTAGAATTGACCATGCCTACGTCGGACTTGGCGACCATGAATGGAGCATAGATAGGACAACTGAGGCTTTGACACTTGCTGAAACTTCTGGTAGTGCAGTACAGACTGCTAGAGCATTATTGTCACTGGGAAATGGCTTCCTAACTGCTGGTGATATCACCAGTGCAGAGCGTCAGTGGGTACGGCTCTTGTTACTTGCAGAAGAGTATCCCAACGACAAAGAGATGCAAAATGTTGTTGGTTTGACATTAATCGTACGAGGTCATGTATTAATTGGACAAAGTTTCTATGACCAAGCTGCACGTGTCCTAGAAGATGCTTACGCAACCTTGGTGAAATCTGGAGATTACTTTGGATGCGCATCAGCATGTGACCTCTTAGTTAGTATATACCTAAAATTGGACGCTCCAGAGAAAGCAGAAACTTATAGATCTAAGGCTGAAGAGTGCAAGGCTAGATTGCGAAACCAACCAAATCCATATGACCCATGAACTGACGAAAGACACAAGTATCACACATGTGGGGTCGCACTAAACAAGATTTTGAGGATTCACTATGTTGATTGTTGGCATCTGTGGTTCTCCTAAAAACGAACGTTCAAACACAAGATTCCTCCTTGAGCGAGCTCTTCAAGCAGCTTCCAATAGCCGGACAATGTTACTAAACATCAGTGACTACAACATTCAGCACTGTACAGGCTGCGACTCGTGTGTCAGGAAAAAACCATGTCCTCAAAGTGCTGATGATGACATGCCAGAAATTGAGAAGACACTGATGGATGCCGATGCTATCATAATCGCAGCACCATCATATTTCACATCTGTGCCAGGAGTTCTGAAGGACTTTATTGATAGGTCTAGAGCCATGAAGATGAATGATCACAAATTGAAAGACAAGGTGTTTGGTGCAATTACTTATGCGGGGCTCAGATATGGAGGACAAGAACATGTTATTGATGCACTGAACCGTTATGCACTTGGTCATGGCATGATAGTGGTAGGGAGCGTTGGTAGTCCAGTAAAGCATGGAACTTTTGGCTCTGGAAGCCTTCAAACAGATTCTGGGTCTTGGAGATCTGCGGAAGAAGATGAACTAGCAGTGAAGGGTAGTGAACTCCTCGGAAAGAGGGTGGCTGATGTAGCATTTCATTTACGAAAAATAGGTGATTCGTAATGACTTCTGGGCTTGTTCAGATATATACAGGTGATGGTAAAGGAAAAACTACTTGCGCTCTTGGGGCTGGACTCCGAGCTGCAGGACATGGTCTTGAAGTCCTTATGATTTCATTTATGAAATCCAAGCTGGCGGTAAGAAACGGGGGTGAAGATATCAACTATGGTGAATTCAGAAGCACCGACTTGATACCGAACTTCACAATTATCCCAGTAGGGCGAGAAACATTTGTTGATAAAGAGAATCCAGACCCGATTGACATCAAAATGGCTCAAGATGGACTACATCTTGCACAAGATGCACAAAGAGAGATGAAATGCGATGTTTTAATTCTGGATGAGATTAATGTCGCTGTTGAGTGGAACTTAATCTCACTTGATGATCAACTTGAATTGATCAAGACCAAACCTCCTAAAATGGAACTTATAATGACTGGGCGCTATGCCCGACAAGAAATTTTGGAAGCTGCAGACCTTGTGACTGAGATGAATAACGTGAAACATTATTACGATAGCATGAAAGTACTGGCTCGGAGAGGGTTTGAGTTCTAGTAACTTCACTAAACGAATGTTTAATATTCTGTACTTTTTTGAAACACTTGTTGCATGATTTGGAGGAGTTCTTGATGGTCGACGATACCTCGAAGAAGATTACTGCAGCCAAGAAGAGTTGGGAAAAAAACACACTCATTTCTCATCAGGCTGAATTTCCTGACCGTAGAAAAGAGTTTGTCACGACCTCTAGTAAGCCTGTTAGAGTTCTCTATACTCCTGTTGATGTCCCAAATTTCGATTATATAAAAGACCTGGGATTCCCAAGCGAATATCCCTTCACCCGCGGTGTTCAACCTACAATGTATCGTGGGCGTCTTTGGACCATGAGACAATTCGCTGGAATGGGCTCAGCAGAGGAAACTAATGAACGATTTAAATTCCTTCTAGCTAATGGACAAACTGGACTCAGTGTTGCTTTTCATCTACCGACTATTTTTGCTAGAGACTCCGACCATCCATTCTCTCGCGGAGAGGTAGGAAAGCTTGGAGTAGCTGTTGATACTCTGAAGGATATGGAAGTATTATTTGATGGCATTCCTCTTGATCAAGTTACCACATCTATGACAATCAATGCTCCTGCCTCAATCCTTCTCGCGATGTATATGGTTGCAGCTGAGAAGCAGGGAATCAACTCTCACCAGATTGGTGGCACTATTCAAAATGACCTCTTGAAGGAATATATGGCTCAGAAGTCTTGGATACTCGCTCCAGCTCCCTCTCTAAGGATTGTTGGTGACATCATGGAGTATGCAACTAAGAACATTCCACGCTGGAATACAATCTCAATATCCGGATACCATATTCGAGAGGCTGGATCTACTGCAGTTCAAGAGTTGGCGTTCACACTACTCAATGGGATGGAGTATGTGAAACTTGGAATCAGTCATGGATTGGATGTTGATTCCTTTGCGCCGCGGCTTTCATTCTTCTTTAATGCTCATAATGATATCTTTGAGGAGGTAGCAAAATACAGAGCTGCTCGTCGCATCTGGGCTCGTGAGATGAAAGAAACCTTTGGAGCGAAGGAAGACAGATCCCTATGGATGCGATTCCATACACAGACTGCTGGATGCTCTCTCACTGCACAACAACCAATGGTCAATGTGGTTAGAACAGCATATCAGGCACTTGCTGCAGTGCTCGGTGGGACTCAATCATTACATACAAACTCAATGGATGAAGCATTATGTCTTCCAACTGAAGAAGCTGTACGAGTTGCACTAAGAACCCAGCAGATTCTCGCTTACGAAAGTGGTGCAGCCAATACTATAGATCCACTTGCTGGTTCCTACTATATTGAATCCCTTACAAATGAGATGGAGGAAGAAGCTTACAAGTACTTTGATAAAGTCCATGCACTCGGTGGAGTTGTCCAAGCTATCGAAAAAGGCTTCTTCCAGAGGGAGATTGCAGAAGCTTCCTATCGCTATCAAAAGGAGATTGAGAGCGGGGATCGGACTATTGTAGGTGTCAATGATTTTATTCTTGAAGGAGAAAAAATCTCAATCCCCGTTTTGAAGATTGATCCAGAAGTGGAACGCCGCCAAATTGAACGAACACAGAAAATCAGGAAAGATCGTAATAACCCAAAGGTCCAGAAGGCTCTCGATGGTCTTCGTAAAGCATCTGAAGGTGATGAGAATGTCATGCCTCATGTGGTGAATGCGGTCAGAGGGTATGCAACAATTGGAGAGATCTTCGAGGTCTGGCGTGAACTCTGGGGAGAATGGGATGAACCCAAGATCTTCTGATCTTCTATTTCGTTAGGTTGCTCCTCTTCTTCTTGCCAAATACAGGACAATCACAACCACAAAAGATCCACCTACCAGCGCAGCTGCGATTATTGTGATATTTGGCCTACTTATTGTGAAGATTGAATCGGATACATCATCTGACATGAATCCAACTTCATTTGAAGCCACAACTCGTACGAGGTATTGATTTCCATCTGGAATTCCACTTATATCCCAGACAAATGTAGTATCTTCAAAATGCTCAACTAGCTCATTCCACATATTACCAGCATCTTGAGAATATTGAACACGATACGTGACTGGTAGTCCCCACGATTCCACAGCTTCACTCCACGTTATAGCATATGTACCAGAAATTGTTTCTCCTCCATTTGGTGTGAGTATGGTCGGAGGTGTTAACCTGTGTATTTTGACTTCATATTCAACACCAGTTGTATAATCTGAAATCAAACCCTCAGTACATTGAGCATCAATCTTGAATCTATATTGGTCACTCTCCGGGGACTCTGAAGAAATCCAATCTAGTCTTGTATCGCTGAGGTTGTAAGCAATCTCAATCCACTGAGATCCCCCATCAGCTGAAATTGATACATTATAGGTCGCATCATGACCAAATGTGTCACTAGAAACGCTCCAGATAAGTGGCGTAGGCCCCCAGAATTTTTCTCCAGCCAATGTTTCGTTTGGATAAATCAATCTTGGTTTCGTGAGGATATGCATCAAATCAGTTTGGAACACAAGAACGTGAGGTTCATCATCGCTTTGCTCAGCACTATAGGGATATGCCCTATCAACAATATCATCGGCATTCTCATCTGGCCATGTCCACAGATCGTAATAGTTCCCATTGATGTCATTATTTGTGCCCAAATCAACAAGATATGAGGAGCTCTCTGAAAACAAGACATTGTTCTCAATGAAGTTATTTTGAGTAATGTAGTTGTTATGTGACTGACAACGGAGACCTTGCATCTGACTTCTATAGAATGTATTAGCAACTACATCAGAGGAATCTCCGGCTAGGTCCAACGAATATGTTCCACTTTCATAAAAGACATTATCTTGAATAATGCTACGGGCTGAAGCTTCTATTGAAATGCCATCTGAAAGGCTGAAACTTACTAGATTCCTCTCTATCCTACAATCATGGGAATTGCCTAGTTTAATACCACTCATGTTGCTGTGGATGACTTCATTGTGAGTTATATTATTCTCAGAAGAGTCACGCAGACGAATACCATCGAATGCAGCTGCACTAACAAAATTGACAATTATTGAGCAGTTACTTGTATAATCCGCTAGAATTCCATACCCATTGACATCCTGAATTGTGTTGTTTGAAAACTCGCAATAGTTTGAGCCTAGAGAATACAGACCTACGGAGTTCTCTCCAATAGTTGTCTGAATTGTGTTATTGGTAATTATGACATTGTCTGACTCCGTTACCAATACCCCATAAATATCAGACTCCAAAACGGTATTGTTCCAAACATTTGCATTTACGACCTCCTGCAAAAGGACTCCTGTTGAACCTCCAACTAAAAGACAGCTTCGGATTTCAAAGAACACAGTAGTGTTTTCTATCTCAATTGCAGGGATGCCTGATGTTGTGATATTCAATCTCTCAATAATATAGGGATTAATTGCGGAACCATTGCCGTCCCATGAGTTTAGAGATGCCTGGTCTGCAAAATCAGTATCATTTGAGATATGAATTGGAATGTTCACTATGTACCCTGATTGACCGAACACAAATGCACGTATTCTTGTTTGGTCTTTCATACCCACTGAGCAGTTGATGCAATAACTTGTCATTGTCAACGGGCACAAAATAATTACAATCATGCATGCTAGAATTAATGCATTCCATCTCATCTCGTATCTGCTCTCCTTGATTCCCTGCTCTCTTTGTATTCAAGTTTTACCAGTACTTCTCTTTTTGATAACAATCACTATAATTACAACAATCACAACTCCTGCAATCCCAGCTCCCGCCAATACTAGGACTATATCCCCTCCATCCGAAGGTATGGTTGGTGTTGTTGGCGTTGTTACATGTTGAATTGTAAATAAAACCGAGGTGGCCTCAGATGATATTCCCCCATCCGCTGATGCAATAACCTTGACGAGATAGGTATCGCCATCATCAAGTTGAGAGATATCCCATTGATAGCTAGTCCCAGTTATTCCAGAGGTTAAATCGTTCCAATTATAGCCTCCAGTTGATGAATACTGTATCGAATAACTCACACTCCAACCCCACGAGTCTATAGCTGGATTCCATTCAATCGCAATACCTGTGTCAAATGGACCTGAACTGTTGGGTGAAGTTATTGTAAACTCTGACAAAACATGGGCAATCAAGATAAAATCGGCATCCGATTCATCAGACACGACCAAGCCATCCGAACATTCAGCCACCACTCGTATCCGATAATTCGATGTTGCCAGTTCTGACCTTGTGTCCCACTCGTAGTTGGTAGTAGTGAGATTTCCAACTATTCTCTCCCAATCTACTCCTGAGTTGTGTGAGAAATAGATAGAGAAATTGATTGCATGCCCCTCTGAATCATAACATGAACTCCATTGTATGACGACTGACTCTTTTACTTCTTCCCCACCATTCGGATATAATACTGTTAGAGGAGTAATATAGTGAAACACTGGTGGTACTGCGGGGTATGTCAATGGAAACGGATCTTCGTTTAACGCAGGTCCTTCTAGTTGATACGGTATATCTACAATCTGGTCATAATCATCGTCAGGAGTTGTCCAATCGCTCCAGTAGTTATACAGAACATTTACAGAAGCCGCATCATATGCTTGAGAATCCCCTCCAATATTGTTGTCGATGAATGAATTCCATTTTATCGTATTGTTTCCCGAGGTTGCCTCTACATAGAATGCATGCTCTGCTGAGTTGCTTATCGTGTTATTCAGAATATCATTTAGATGCGCATTGTGAGATAGATGGATACCACATGTATTAGGGTTCAAATCTAGAGGATCATAGATACGGTTGAAGGTGACCTTGTTTGAGTTCGAATTATTGGATATCCAAATCGCATTATCATTGCCATACAGTGCATTTCCAATGATACTACTACTATTTGTATTCTCTAACCAAACTCCCAGTTCATCATCATAAACAGTGTTGTTGACTACATCAACATACTTGGACCAGTTAGCCCATATGCCATTGTATGTGTTTTGATTCACCTCATTATAGAGGACTTTTATGTTAGTCGAAGAATTTATCCTGATTCCGCTTTCGGATGAATCTTCTACTAAATTATTTGTGATATTAATTGATTGACATCCTTTGTCTAGGAATATCCCATGTCTATTATTTACAGCAATATTAGCATGTACAATACCATTCTTTGCGTTTCGCATATAGATCGCATCTAGCGATCTAGAGATACTATCAAGATAGTTGTTCTGAATTATAAAATACGCCTCTGTGTTTTCAATAACTATCAACTCGAAATTAGCATCAGTAATACTATATCCTTCAATCCGGTATGGAGTGTTTTCATCTCCTGTTCCAGGGAATCCATAACTGCTGAAATCACTATCACTCGAGATGAAGATTGGCCCTCGACTTGTATAAGCGGTTTGAAATTCAACACTTGTCTTCATAGCCCGCTTAGAATAGCTTCCATTTTGGGAGTAGGTGTTCACTTCCAAAATTGCACAATACAACGAAGTAGATAGCAGAAGAATCAGACTAAACAACACGTATTTTCTCAAATCTCTTCTCCCCGGAATGAGTATAGTACATATAATATCACTTTGAATTTTTAAATTTTGACAAACTTAGGAATCTAACCCAACGAATGAATCAATCCCCTCGAGATTCATGTAAAAGATACAAGCTATTATGTAGAATGAGCTACCGAAACCACTATATTGCCCTCAATTATTTCGCCGGCTCAATCTTCGATGCCTTCGATTACACTTTGGAATGTTGAACTACAATGACCTCTGATTGCCCTGATGGATTATGTAAGCTAAAAATCCAAGCTGTTGACCACGCAATTGGGCATCATAAAAATGAGTGGTCGATCCTTTTGAATTTAACAAGCGATAGCAAGGACGTTGAGCAGGCTCTTCGCTTTTGTCAAATGTTCCGACTAGAGTCGAAGGTCAAAATCGAAGCAAATGGATATGTTGTATTTGTCAAAAATGAACTATCGCAATTACCCAAAAATGGGTTTTGAAAGACCTATTGTTGCTGCTTACTCGGACAGGAGAATTCTTGGAAACGAAGGTGCGCTGTTGCCAAGAAAACCCTCAGAAACTATGTAAAACTTTCAGCAAAATTGTACCAGGGTGTAGATGATACTTTTACTTTTATGGCGGAGCTGCTCAGGCTTAATGTATAATTCTAAAGTGAGAAAGAAAATGAACCGAAAGTTATCTGCTATTCTTTTGATAATGTTGGTTGGTGTCGGTGTTCTGACCTATTTCATATTCTTTACAGACTTTTTCTCTGCTACAGAACCTGAATTGGAATTTCCTATCCTTGAATCAGAAAATATCGAACGAATCTCAGCTTACAGAACACCTGATTGGGGCGAGCCTGGTGTCTTCCATAATGGAATAGACCTCGTCATCTCGGATAATGTTACAATACTCTCTCCAGCAAACGGAACAGCTGTTAGCGTTTCAGAGAATATCAATCCCTATGCAGGAAATGTTCTGTTTGATATTACGATTAGGATTAATTTTGCTTGGGAGGTTCATTTGGTTCTAGAACCAGGATTTCTGGATGAAACCAACAATTCTCTACAATCCAATAATATTCTAGTTTCAGCAAATAATGTCCTTGAAACTGGTGACATTGTAGCTACTCTTCTTTATAGTGAGAACTACCCGCACCTACATTACATGCTGATGCACCAAGGATCAGATGTATGTGCATACAACTATTCTTCGCAAGCTGCTAGAGACATTTTTGATGAGATTGCGCTTAGTTCCAGTAGTGTGATCTGTTATCCTACGTCTATTCATAATATTGGGCTTGAAACTATTATGGTAGTACTTTGGGGGAGAGAATATCTCATCCTTCTAACATGAAGGAATTACTAAGAGCGATTCCATGATTCATTCGTAGTCGTAAAATGAGGGCTCATCTTCAATAAACTCACTTGGCAGTCCAAGAGATTCGAAATACTTCCGAACCGCAATACAGGCAAACTTCTCTGTTGAGTAATGGGTGGCTGCAATCACGTTAATTCTATGTTTTTGACAAATATCATGAAACCTAAAAGATGGTTCATAACTTGGGTTTTTCCTTGTCACTCCAGTTATGTATGTCTTGACCTCAGTTTCAGCGAGCTCTTCTGCAATCTCTGGATAGTTGCCTCCCCCTGCTACAGCAGCTAACATCTGATTTGATATCTGTCCAGAACCATACTTCCATATCTTCAATTTGTGGCCAACAACGTTCTCAACATGCTTAGACAAATCCGACAATGATGTGTACTTAGTTCTACCAATAATGCCAACCATCACGCCAAAATAATCGAAGAATTCTCGCTCAATCTCAATCTTTAGAGCACGTGCGAGCGACATTGATGTACTGTATGGGCCATTTCTATCCAGCGGGACATGTATTGCATAGTATGAAATCGCCTTCTTCTTCAATTCTCTAACATAATTGACAGGAATGCTCCTGAATGGAAACCCCTCTGTAGTTGTATCCCAAATCAGAGGGTGATGAGTAAAGAGGAGAATGTTTCTCTCTCCTGATGCCAAAATTTGGTCAAGTACTTGCTCGCTTGGAAAGACTGCAGTATAGACCTTCTCTATTACTTCAGAATTATCTAAAACGAGTCCCATTCGCGTTTCTTTGAAACTCTCAGTGATGTACTCCTCGAGGTCCGAAAAATCCCATTCACCCTCGTTGAGTTTGTGAAGCTCAAACTCCTTGTCTAGACTCTGATAGACCAACTTTGCTTTCATTACTGTTTTCTCCAAGACTCACCCGGTTCAGTCTTCTTAGTTGCTATTGTATCTTCTGATGTCCGGAGAAAATCTTTGGCACCCAACCTAAGAACTAGGTTCTTTGCGAGTGGCTCTAAAGAGACCTAGACATGTGCTACTCTAAGTCCGGGATCATTTCAGGATTTATTGCCCAGCACCGTTTTCCTAGGAACTCTGCTGATACAACAAGTCCTCTGTCTTCCATATTCTCCAGATGTTCTCTGAACTCCTGGCAAGTGATCACAATACCTTTTGTCACCATCAAGAACTTCTCGTACAAGGTGGCTTCAAAATCGATTACTGAATGACCAAAGGAGAGTAATATGGCATCCTCAATCTGAGGTGGCACTGTGCTAAGCACAATCTGTTCACCGTTAGGGGTTTCTACAATGCGTGCGTTCAATTATAACACCTGAGAAGACCTAACGATGACTCTTTATATAATGACCATGAAACATTCTTGATTAGTCAAATACACATCGGCTCTCATAAGGCCCCAAATTCAGAGATATGCTTTATCAGAGTTCATAATGGTTAGAAACAAGCCAATAATTCAATTACTTGTTCTTTACTCCAGTCGACCTGAAAAACTCAAAGTTTGGGAACGATTTGGTCTTTCAGTATCTTGATTGTGTCTAATCCGTTCTTCCGAAGATCCCCAACCATAGGAAGACCCAGTATGATGATATCCGCCAGATTTTTGTATTTGGAGATTTTTTCAACAGCTGTTTCTATAGTGCCTGAGATATACTTTGTAAGCATAACTTCTAGGACTTTTGGCTTTAGCTCATCAGTTATCTCTTCGAACAGCCAGTGTTGATTCAAAAGATCCCTCTTCTTCTTTTCAAAATCATCGGTATCTTTCCCAATTACCGATGTGCAAAGATAAATCGACCATTTCAGTTCATCAAAGGCACGTCCAACTTTTTCACATGCAACTCTTACTCGGTTCTTTTTCTCTGCGAAATCTTCAGGTGTTTCAGAATCATAATTCATTCCGTTGGCATAACGTGCTATGATTTCCTCCATCATCGGAGTTTTCAGCTTTTGATTTCCAACCCAAATGGGAACACGGGGTTTCTGTATGGGTTTCGGCAGGAACATGGTTTCTTTTATGTTGTAATACTCTCCTTCAAAGCTTGGTTTCCTTTCAGTCCAGAGGAGATTGATTATTTGAATGGCTTCTCTTAGCTGGCTAATTCTTGTCTTTGTGGAAGGAAATGGGTAACCATATGCTTCATACTCTGATTTCTTCCATCCAGCTCCAATACCAAAGTCTATCCTTCCATTCGATGCGTTATCCAAGGTTGCCACAATCTTAGCCAATTGCGCAGGATTCCTATAGGATTGACAAGTGACAACTACTCCTAGACGAATACGCTCAGTCTGTGGAGTCAATAACGCAAGAAGGGTCCATGCATCGTACGCATTCTTCTCAACACTCTGAGGATTCCCAAAGAAGTGATCCGAAACCGTGAAACTGTAGAAGTTAGCATCTTCAGCGGCTTTGGCAAGTGTCACTATATCTTCGTAGGTGTATCCCATCTGAGGCTCGATTTGGATTCCAATCTTCAAACTGCCGCACACCTAATGAAATGATTGCTGGCGTGGGTGTAATAACTTGTTATATTTGCGTAACAAATACATATTGCGAGGTGACTGGACTCAACTCTTGCGAAATCTCTTCCTATGCTTTCTCACACCTATTGGCCAGTCTTCAATCTCTCGATTTAGTGTTGTTGTGAGTTCTACTTTGTCAATTTCAAAATCAGTAAGAGATTCGCATTCAAACAGAGGTGTGATGTCGAGAGACTCAATTTCATTATCGTTTAATTTAAGAAACTCCAGTTTTCTACAGCCTTCCAGAGGTTCGAGATTGACTTCTTTCAGTTTCATACAATCAATAGTTAGTATTTTCAAGTCTTTACATTCTGACAGTGGGCTTAGGTCAATCGTAGAAGTTTCATTCCCTCCAAGATTGAGGGCTGAGAGTTTGACACAGGATGAGAGCGGTGTGAGATCGATGGTTTCAAGATTATTACTTGCTAGGTCCAGATACTCCAGATTTGGGCAGGAGGTTAGAGGGGAGAGGTCGATGGTTTCTAAACGATTGAAGTAGAGAATCAACTCAACAAGCCTAGTACTCCCTGTGAGAGGGGAAAGGTCGATAGTCTTCAGTTCGTTGATTCCCAAGTTGATTCTTTGAAGCTTACCTACACTGGACATGCCAGCAAAACTAAACTCTGAAAGTCCGGAAGATTCCAAATCAAGTGTTTTCAACTTTCTAGTTTCCTGAGCTCTAATCTCCTTGTAGTATCGAATGGACATATCAAGGGTCAAATACCATACTCCAAATGAGGAACCGATGAAGGCAAAAGCTGTTAATGTCACTCTTCGAATCCATTCATATTTAATCAGTCCGGTGAAAATCCACGTACCAAGACTGATTGCTAATCCACTAACAAAGGCAAAAATTGGTAATCTCTCAGGAACTGTGAAATCAGTCTTAAAGAACTCTGCAAGTCCTGATTTCTTCAAGGCTAGCTTTTTCAGACGAAAGGTCTTTCTGATTTGATTTCGAACAGTGCCTCCTTTAGAGAGCCACTCCGTACCCAAGAATCCTAATATGACGAGAACATAATATATCAAACCAAATGTCATTGTGAAGTAAAATGGTTCGGTCCTAGGAAATCCAAGAAAAGTCCCGATTGCAAAACTTAGTGCAAATGCTATCGGTGCATTTAGGATTAGAATGGCGAACAATTCCTTATCTTTCAAACGATACTCTCAATCTCAACCTTGACATGAGGACTAATCTATCTTGTTACCCCTCTTGATTTTTAATCCTCAATCCTTAGCCGAATCCTATTTATGATGGATTTTTCCAGCAAAGTCTTGCATTCGACAATTACCGAATCAGCCCTTATGGCTGAAGATGGAGGATTAATCATTTGGTAGAGTACAACAAGGTCACTGACGACGTGGTCCGGAAACTCACGGCAATATGCGGTGAGAAGTATGTCACCACCAGCGAACCACTTCGTCATAGCTATATGGCTCGAGGGATTATGGGTCTCGAGGCGGTCGTTCCAGAGGTTATTGTACGACCTGCAAGTGCCGAGGAAGTATCCAAAATCCTCATCGTTGCGAACGAGAACCTGAGCCCTGTAACCCCCGCAGCTGGAGGCCTCAGTGGAGGCTTCGCATTGCCAGCGATTGAGCCTGGCGGAATCTACATGGACATGACTCGGATGGACAAAATGGAAGTTGACACAGAGAATAGAGTCATGGTTGTAGAGCCAGGTGTCAGATCTGGTGATGCGTGGAGAATTTTCAAGACCAAATATCCCGACTGGGCTCCACCAATCCCGGATGGCGCACCCCCAGCAGCAACAGTACTTGGGGACGCCATTGAGCGAGGTTTCTCGCTCGTGACTGGTGTCTATGGTCCACAAGCGGACATGATTATGGGCATGGAGATAGTTCTCCCGACCGGTGAGATTTTCCATACTGGTTCATGGGCACTACCTGGTGCAAAGCCCTTCTATCGTTGGGGCGTTGGTCCAAACCCCGATGGCTTGTTCTTGGGATCACAGGGCTCTATGGGTATCATCACAAAATGTGCTATCAAGATGGTTCCCCATCCCCACTACAAGACAGTGGTTGCTTATGGTGGTGAAACCTGGGATGATATAGTCAAACCAGCTTGGGAGATCTCCAAGCATGAAATGGGCATTGGTGAGCGTACGGTCATGGTACAAGGAGGCAACTATGAACTCGTCATGACCCGCTGGCCCAAAGAAAATGTTCCCATTGATTATGAGTTTTACAAGAAGATTGGCGTTGATAAGAAATGGATGAACTATGAATGTTGGGCATGGTCACAGGAGGAGCTCGACGAAACCCTCAATGGTATTGATAAGATCTACAAGGACTATGAGGTCCGAGAGAAGCGGGTAACTCCAAAGCAAGAACTACATCCAAAGCAGGTGGCGTCAAGGCTCAAGAAGCCAAACAAGATTGCTATCCCCTATTCGTTATGGCAAGCTGGATTCTTGTTCATAACTTGGTACTGCCCCTGGCTTGAGAGTAGCAAGATGATGGAGGAGTACTGCGCAGCAATGGCTGACCATGGCTTCCCAGAAACAATGTGGGTCGCATCCATAGACCATGCAAGGCAAGCAATCGTCATGCCCATCCTCTGTTTTGACTGGACAGAGCCTGGCATCATGGAGAAGATACGGGAGTTCAACTTGGAGACCACCAAGAGTTTCCTGAAGAAAGGTTGGCTCAACTACCGACCTGATCCATTTGTGCATGCGCCACAGACCTTCAGCCAAGCGAAGGAGTACTACAAGATGTTGGTCAAATTCCGAAAGGTCTTGGACCCGAACTTGATACTACATCCAGGTCGTCTCGCAATCCCATGGGAGAGCGTCACGGACCTTCCCAACCCCATAAAGAACTGAAACCAAGGTGCGGAAAATGTTACAAAACATAACCACTATATATTGCTATGATACAAGGAGGAACGATTGAGATGACAAGTCTAGAAGATCTTCGCAGGATAAATGCGCGGTGTATTCACTGCCGAGCATGCCAATACGCATACTCTGGAGAACCTGACCGAGAAGGAAAGGATGAGGAGTATACAGGAATGCTTCAAGGTTGTCCTGCTGGTCTATATTATGGTTGGGAAGGATACTTCAACTCTGGAAAACAATGGATGGCACGCGCCTTTCTTAACAATGAACTACCTGCTAGCCAAGAACTCCTCGAAGTAGCTGAGGCTTGCACGACCTGTGGCATGTGTGAAACGCAGTGTCCAAACTATATCGATACTGTTCATGTGACAGAAGAGCTGAGAGCAGCGATTATCGAAGCTGGAGTGGAACCTCTACCAAAACATGCGAAGTTTCGCGATATGGTAAGCAATGAGGACATGAGGAATCCTTACAATGAATCTCGAAGTGATCGAACAAAGTGGGCTCAAGATAAGCATGCTGAAAATATTGACAAAGACGTCAAGATTGCATATTTTGTAGGATGTACAGGTGCGTATCGACAACAACATGTTGCTGACAGAACAGCATCAATCCTGAAGAAACTCGGTGTTGACTTTACAATCATCTCAGATGAAGTCTGTTGTGGTTCACCTATCTTGAGGACTGGTCAGAAAACGGTATTCAATGAGGTAATGGAGAAGAACTTGGAACTCTTCAAGGACTTCGACCTCTTGCTCTTCTCATGTGCTGGGTGTTATAAGACGATTAGAAATGACTACCCGCGCATCAGTGGAAAACCACTACCCTTCAAAGCACGGCATACTGTTGAATATGTCTACGACCTTCTGCAGGAAGGTAAATTGAAAATTAACAAATCCTACGCTAAGAAAGTCACTTGGCATGATCCATGTCATAGCATTCGTCATGTTGGTATTGCCATTGAAAAAGACATTCTCCATAACTCAACTAACTGGCTTCTCGACAGTAGGGCAGCCGAGAAAGCAAAGGAAGCGCACTATGAAGTTCCACGAGTGGTTCTGAAGGCAATTCCAGGGCTTGAGTTAAATGAGATGTATAGAATCAAGGGCGACTCCTTCTGTTGCGGTGCTGGTGGAGGGGTAAAGGCACAGTTCCCAGACATGGCTTTGTCAACATCAAAGGAGCGACTTCGCGAGGCCGCATCGACTGGTGCAGACATCCTGATGACATCTTGTCCCTTCTGCATCACCAACTTCAATGATGGAATTAAGGCATTGAAGAAAGAAGAGGAAGAAGCAGGCAAGGACTTGTCTGATGTTGGGTCCAAGCTAAAGGTCGTTGAGCTTCTGGAAGTGCTTGATGAGCTGCTCTAATTAAGACCTGCTGCAGAGCAATTTGTCCTCTGCAGCAGCAATCTTCTTTTTTCCAATTATGTGATGATTACCATGCACAAACCCACTGAGCTAGTCATCGTTGAAGAATACAACCCTGAATGGTCATTGTGGTTTGAACGACTATCATCCTTCCTCGAGTCACATCTTGGTCGATGCATTCTCAGGATTGAACATGTAGGAAGTACAGCGATTCCTGGAATGGTTGCTAAACCTATTATTGATACTAATGTTGTTATTCACCTTTCTGAATTTGAAGAAACCAAATCAAAACTGGAAAGCATTGGCTACAAACATCTCGGGGACCTAGGAATCCAAGGGAGAGAAGCCTTCGATTTGATTGACATTAAACTAAGACAACAACTACCTCCTCATCACCTCTATGTCTGCGACTTATTCAGTGAAGAGCTTCATCGACATATCGCATTCAGAGATTATTTACGTGAACATCCTGATGCTGCCAATGAATACTCCAAGCTTAAGATGCACCTAGTCAAACTATACGCTGGAGATCGAGAGCTGTATATCAAAGGCAAGGACAGTCTGGTGCGTGATATTTTAGAAAAAGCACTACAATGGTTCGAAGATATGAACAGTCACAAGCCATGATCATGTCTCTCTAAGAACTATGACCAATCCTATCATTGCTTCAACTATCAGAACCAGAACAGTCAGAGCTGGAATGAAGCTGCTAGTCAAGTCCTTTAGATAACCGACGAGTATCGGTCCTGCGAACCCCATACATGCTCCTATTGAGAAAAATAGACCGCCAGCGATTCCTGTGTATTCGGCTCCGACATTGGGTAAGTCCATCATGACCACGAGCATTAGTGGCATATGTGCTCCACTGACAATACCATAGATAATTAGTGAGGTTAGAAGAAATGCTCCTGATGAAATTCCTGCAAGGTATATGCTGATACCTTCTATCAGAAGCACAATCG
>JAEORI010000297.1 GCA_016840965.1 Candidatus Thorarchaeota archaeon
ATGAGATTGATAGAACAATCGAGGAGGTTACAAGTCTTGATTGTGGTGATATTGCCCAAGAGTTTATCAAAAATGTGACTGGAGCACAACAAAAAATTAGTTCGAGGATTGTCCGGGGCGTTGATGAGCTTCACAGGGTTCTCAAATACAATATGCTAGATGTCGCAAAGAAAGGAGATATAATTCGAGCAACTGCTCTCTGGTTAGGCCCATTCGTTGAAGGGGCTGTAGACCGAACTATGAGATTTGTAGAAGTCGCTCAAAGGGGCGTTGATGTCAGATACATGCTTTCAACACAAGTATTCCAAATAGAAGAGTTAGCCCCTAATGTTTCATTCAATATGGATCAGGTTGGGAAAATCATGCGCCATCTTCATGAGATCAGAAAGAGCGGTGTGAAGTTTGATATTCGTATCTATGAAGGGGTAAAGACATACAACCAAGTGAGCATCAATAATGACAACATGGCGTTGATAATTGCTGAAGACCCAGTCACTGCCACATGGATAACGAGAGATTTCAACCCAGACCTAATTGACAATGCTGTGAAAGCCTTTGATAGAGAATGGAAAAAAGCTAAATCATTCTTTGAGATGACACCTAAGGATCTGCAAGCGTTCGGTGTAGAACCCGGAGGACTAATTAGTAAGATTACCAGTCGAGAAAATATAGAATAATCAAATGGGGGATGGAGGGTGGAAACTGAACTAAGACATGAAGAAGTGCTTAGAATTATTGGATTGGATAGCACAAGAAAGGACATGGTTATTCTTGGAGCGATTCTAAAAGCTCAGAGGGATCCTACAGAGTTCATCGATTTCGTAACTTTACGTGAGCAGCTAGCAAGAGATGAAGGATCAAGAAAGGGGAAGGATTCCCTAATCTATAGGAGCCTCTCATGGCTTGAAAAAGAGGGATTTGTAAAGATTGATAGTAGTGGTCGCAAGCACGGATACAACTCAAGTGTCACAACTATAGAAAGAGCTCTAGCAAGGATTGTTAATGATAAGATATTAGATACGAAGAAAGAACTGAAGCAGATTGATTCCGATGTTTCAGCGCTTTCTGAAATTAGTTCTGATGCTCTAGCGTCGCACTTGATTGATGTTTCCATTGGGAAAAGTAAGATTGAGAAATCCATCTTTGCACAAGGTTTCGATAATATCCTAAAGCTGCTTGATGATAAGGTGTACAAGAACCTGAAGAGAGGAAACGTGATAAGAATCACTCTTGAATGGCTTTCTCATGGGAATTATTTGAATTCAAAAAGAGTGGCGAATGCTGAAAGACTTGCCAAGAGTGGTGTTGAATTCAGAGCTCTTGATTATGATAGGGGTGAGGAAATAATACGTGAAAAAATGAAACAATCCATTTTGATTTGGAAAAAAGAATTTGGCACTGTTGGTTATAGGATTCTTCCCCGAAAAGATGCGACCTACCAGTTTGTTGCACGAAACAATGAAGGAATAGTACTCGTGGTTTCTGAAAGACCCTTATCTGCAACATGGTTACCGAGAGATGCAAATCCTGATTTAGTTGATAACGCGATTGATAGTTTCGACCAAGATTATGAGGCAGGACAAGATATACTTGATTTTGAGGGATGAATTAAGTGCCCAGTAGAAAACGTGAGATTAGTTTAGAGAAACTTGGAGTGGACATGACATCAAGTGAAATGCAGGTGTTCAAGGCAGTTCTAGTTGCTGCTGGAGGTATTAGTACGCCTACAACCTACAATGAGATAGCTTCTAGTCTTGAGTCAATTGTTGGTAGAAAGTATACTAAAGCCTATGTCTATCGACAACTGAATAGTCTCGAAGAAAATGGATTCATCATAGTTGACATAATCAATACACCTAGAACCTACACAATAACAGATTCGAGTGTTGTAGAGGCGCTTGAAGCAAAAAGAAAGAGCAAGTTGTCTGAAAGCCTATTAAGGAAAAAGGATGTAACAGCAAGAATCAATCAGCTTGAATCAATCAAGAAACAAGAACTCGCATTGATGTTTCACAAACAACTCGTGGGTACCAAGCCAATCGATAAATCTCAAGTTGTTGAAGGAATAGAGAATGTTCGAAGCGTCATAATTCAAGAATTTGCGGATTATGCAAAAACAGGTGATCGAATCAGAGTTCTAGGCCATGCAAGTACTCTAGCGGAAGGGCTCGGTCCCGGAGGTGTTACTGAGTTAAAAGTCATTCAAGCGGGTTTCAGAGGGGTTAAAGTCCAAGGCCTCCTGACTCCGATTGGACAAGAGGATCTTGATTTGAATCTGATGGCTCGTCATTTGGCTCCGATGGTTGAGGTCTTTGAAAAAGTAACAGGGACTGGTAATATCCAATTGAAGTTAACACGCGAGCCGATTAATACTTACAGAATAGTCTGTCTAAATGAAGATAAGATGCTCCTTTATCTTACACATGCAAAAGAATCAGATGTTGCAGCTGTAATCCATCGGGATTACAATCCAGGACTTATTGATGATGCTATTAAGACCTTTGACAATTTATGGGAAACAGGCATAGATGTGCTAGAAATGGTGAAGCAGGTGCTTAAGAAGAAGACATCTTAAGATTCAGAGATCCAGTCTTTGCTTTTCGATAGAGTCACAAAGATATCATCACAAACAGCTTGAAAGTTTTCGTAGAGACCGTACTCGCCACCTGCAGCATATGGGTGTCCTCCACCATTGAACAATTTTGCCGCAGCATTACACAGGACTCCATCGGACCCTCTTCTAAATCCAAGCATGCCTCCTTGACTCAGTGATAGCAAGAGGTCTGCAACCTTCAGCTCGGGATCGATAGAGGTCAATATTTCGGGATCAGATGCGAAAGTCCCCATGTCAGTTGATGTTAGACCACTTGGAATCTCCACTATACGAACCAATTTCCCATGAATTATTTGATCACTATGGCCAGCGAGAGCTTTTCTCATCTTCTTCGTCTTCTCTTTTCGATAATGTTCAACTCGTTGATTTAGAAGCACATCCTTGAATTTACGGGAGTTATTATCCCAAACTCCGCCCATCCCTTCTTCAGCAAGCTTGGTGAGAACAGGATAAATTGCATCTGTCACATCTTCCTTTTTGTCAATTGCTCCAAAACGGATGACACTAACTGCATCGGTGAGAGCATTGGCTGCTTCAATCTCTCGAAGATTGAAGTCTGTATCATGTGCAATCCTTGCAAGTTCAGTTGAAACCTCATCACGGGGCATGAGAACCTTATGTGTAATTTCAGCAGCGCAGAATTCGTGATTGACTTTCAAAACAGGTTTGTTTTCAAGAGAAAGAATCATTTTGATTGATTTATCAGGCCATTGAGGATGATCCAACCATACGACCCGACAGTCTTGAGCGATAGCTCTTGTGAGTCCGGTCTGGACCATATCAATTATTGCATCATCCATTCCAAGGTCAGTTATGATGATCAAGGCATCTCTCTGTTTAGCAATGTAAGAGAAAACTTGCTCAAAAGAACCATAGTCTGTAAGAATTGCCTTGAAGTCGAGACCTTTTTCCTTTGCATACCTCCATACAATCGCGGCTGAAGCTAGTCCATCCACATCCTTATCGTGTGAAATCGAAAGGAGTGAAGTGACCTTCTTCGTCGTATTATTGCTATCTCGTTCTTCAGGCATATATACTCATTAACAGAGGAGTAAGTGGGCTTATTTTATCTTACCGTAAGGTATTCAGCATTCAAAAAAGAAGTCGAAAGTGTTTTGTGATGCCTCGTTGGTTCATAATCCGCGAGGGATAGAATGAGCAAATCCAAGCGATGTACCATCATGAGTGGAAATGAAGCCATTGTAAGCGGCGCCTTAGAGGCGGGTATCGGGTTTTGCACATCATATCCTGGAACCCCCTCAACTGAGATAGCTACAGGTTTCTTTGATTTCGCCGCTAAATATGATATTCATGTTGAATGGTCTACAAACGAAAAGGTTGCTATGGAAGCAGCTGCCGCAGCAAGTTGGGCGGGAATTCCATCTCTTTGTTCGATGAAGTCCTTGGGTCTGAATGTGGCATCGGATTTCCTCCTTAATCTCAATCTAACTGGGTCAGGAAACGGAGGGCTAGTGGTTGTTGTGTGTGATGATCCGAAGGGACACAGTTCTAGTAATGAGCAAGATTCAAGATTTTATGCAAAAGCAGCCAAAATTCCTCTCCTGGAACCATCGACATACCAAGAGACAAAAGATGTGACAAGAGATGCTTTCAGCCTTTCTAGGAGATTTGAGATTCCAGTACTCATACGAAGTACAACAAGACTGTCACATTCAAGAGGATTAGTAGAAATTGCGAAGGTTACACCAAAAGCAAGAAAGACACACGATCTACAGGAACATCTTTACAACGTACCATCTCCACACCTCAGGCATAGAGACCTCCTAAAAAAGATAGAAGAGATTACACAAGAGTTCGAGAATTCCCCATATAATTTTGAGAGAAACCTGAAAGACAGCAATCTACTGGTGATTTCAAGTGGGATAAGCTCACTCTATGCAAAGGAAGCGATTCATGCTCTTGCGTCTGACAAGATAAGCCACTTGAATTTGGTAACTACTAATCCATTACCAAAGAACAAAATTGCTGACCTTCTTTCTAGGGCGAATCGAGTTCTTTTCATCGAGGAAAATGACCCATTCATTGAGGAAAGCATCAGGTCACTATCTGCAGGACTGCAGGAAACTCCAAAATTTTTCGGAAAGATAACAGGACATATTCCAAGTTATGGAGAGATGAATACTGACCTAGTTCTGAGTGGACTCTTGAGATTAACAGGAAGAGAAGAAAAACAACAAATTGAACATGAATCGCACTTGACGAATCTATTGGTCGATAGACCACTCACTTTCTGCACCGGATGCACTCATAGAAACTTCTACTGGGCTGTGCGGATAGTGAAGAAGAGGTTAGGAGGCAAGCTTGTGGTTGCTGGCGACATTGGGTGCTATTCTCTTGGAGTGTTCTATGATGAGGCAATGGACACAATGCATGCCATGGGCTCAGGCATTGGTGTCGGCAGTGGACTTGGTCAACTTCAGAGGTTTGGGTTTGATTCTAAGGTAGTGTCGGTCGCTGGTGATTCGACCTTTTTCCACGCATGTATTCCGGGACTCATAAATGCAAGGCACAAAAACGCAGACCTCACATTTGTAATCCTTGATAATGCTACTACAGCTATGACTGGCTATCAGGTTCATCCAGGTTCGACTATTCAGGATGCGAATCTAAGGAGGGTTCAGATAGAAAATCTAGTCAAAGCTGTGGAGCCAGACTTCTTCTCAATTGGAGATACAACAGACATCAAATCCATGATCAGCCTTTTGCACTCTACAGTGCAGAAGAATGGTCTGAAAGTCCTCTTGTTGAGTAGTATTTGCCGACTTGAGGAAGCGAAGAGGAAGCCCGGATATGTTGGTGCGACTTCAGTTAAGATAGACCAGAGCTTATGCAGGGGGGAAAAATGCAAGATTTGTGCAGCGGATTTTGGCTGTCCAGCCCTGATTTGGAACCAGAAAACGAACTATCCTGTCGTCTTGGATCACGTGTGTGTTCGCTGCGGCGCATGTATTGATGTCTGCCCCCATAATGCTATAGTGGAGGGAGAGTGAGATGAAAGAACCCTACTCAATTTTAGTGGCAGGAGTTGGAGGGCAAGGAAACCTTGTCTGTGGCAGAATTATTGCAGAAGCCACAATAAAGCAGGGGTTGCGACCTGTGGTCGGAGACACCTTCGGTGCCTCTCGGAGAGGAGGGAGCGTGTTGACACATATTAGAATTGGCACTAGAGACTGGGGTCCTCTGATACCAAGAGGAGGAGCAGACATTCTTCTCGGATTCGAACCAGTAGAAGCTCTCAGAGCGGCCCTACGTTTTGCTAGAGAGAGAACAGTAGCCATCGTAAGCGTGATACCTATACCACCATCGAATGTCGCCTCAGGTAACTTAGCGTATCCTGAAATAGGTGATATCAAGAGAGGACTGGAATCTATTTGTGAGAGTGTGTATATGTTGGATGCAGCACCAGTTTTGAAGAGTCTTGGTTCCACAAAAGTCCTGAACTCCTACATGCTTGGTGCGCTTTCAATGCTGGAGAATACACCACTTGATTCTAGAAATTTGAAGCGAGCACTTTCAGAGGTTTTAGACTCAGACAGAGACATGACTGTGTTTAATGAGGGTGCTAAAGCGTTGCAAGACATGAGAATTTGATGTTGGCTCCGTTTCCCTTAAGTATCGGTGTGTTTCGCAAAATCCCTACGTGGAATTGGGAGTAATTGATTACTTTGAAACATAAGAAGAAACGAGAGACCCTTGACGACGTGTCGATTGATTCACTCCTTGACGATCTTCTAAACGATGACATCAAGCCAGAAACTAGACCAGCGGAAGACCCCTGGAGTGAAGAATATCTCACTAAACTTCACAAGAAGGAAGCTAGAAGGACTATTGAGAAGTATCGGAAGCCTGGACCAATCTTTAAGGAAAAACCCTCGCCTAAGTCAGAAAGACCAGTTGTGTCAGAGAAACTATCTCAGGTGAGGAAGTGCCAGAACTGCTATTATAGTAGCAGGGCTCGAAAGGTGGGGGGTTCTTGGTGGTGTCACTGTTCAAACCCCGGACGCTCTATAAAGAGTGAAGTTCAGATGCGATCATGGGTGAAAAGCAGGCTGAATCTACCCTGCTGGAAACTACCTGATTGAAGGTCACATCTTCGACTTCTTGTCTTCCTGATGCTTGCGCGCCTCGCGCCACATGACCTCTGCGAGCACTGTGAACATGTCTGCGACACCCTCACCAGTCTTCGCGGAGGACTCCATGTAGAGGAATCCTTGGTCCTCAGCCCAACGTTTTGCCTCATCAGAGGGGACTGCTCGGTCGGGTAGGTCTGTCTTGTTACCCACGCAGACCATTGGCACACGGGCCCCTATTGACTCGTCAGCCTCTTGGACCCACTTAGACAGTTCGGTGAAGGACCGACGTCGCGTGACATCGAACACCAGAATGATCCCCGCAGCTCCAGAATAGTACATCTTACGCACTGCTTTGAAACGTGCTTGGCCAGCCACATCCCACGCCTGGAGCTTGATACCAGTTGCGTACTCCTTCTCGGGCGGTGAGATCTGGGCTAGTTTTACAGCGAACTGACTTCCAATTGTCGTCTTGTAGTCGCGCTCGAACACACCGGTCACATACCGATTCACGAGCGTTGTCTTCCCGACAGCACCTTCTCCTATGACCATCGTTTTAAAGAGGAACTGGTAGGAGTCTGGGGCGGTTCCCGGCTGTGGAGGTTTGGGCTTCCTCCTTCGAATGTCAGCGACAAGTTGACTCTCAACATCTGACACAACAGCAGCTGTAACGGTTTCTTGTGGAGTTGGCTCAGATGCTAGAGCTTCAATATCATCAATCTCAGCCCTGGCGGCACTTGTTTCTTCAGCACCAAACAGCTGGTCGAGGAGTTCTTCTGCTGCCTTCAATGAGTCAGCACTGTCTTGAGCCATTGTGGTATGTAGAATCTCTGAGGCTTTATCGCGTATCTCAGACCCTCCAAATCCTGTCCCCATAACAGGGCCGAACGGAGATGCCGCTTCGGGCGGTTCATAGGTTTCTACAGGTTCAACGGGCACTGGTGCCACTGCAGCAGGAGCTGCTACTGCTGCACCTTCCTCGACAAGAATAGCAGTCTCTGGAGTAGTGACCTGTCTAACTTGACCGCTCGTGTCCGTCCACATCAGAACAATTGGTCGAACAATTACGGTCCCCTCTGCCTTTGGTGCCATTTGAACCTCGATACACTTGTTCTCTCCCGGAGCTAGGTCAAAACGTAGCTGTTGTGGGTTTACATCCATGTGGTCTTTGGGGAACCAGTATATCTTTCCAGACACACCATTGATAGGTTGGTCACTCACATTGTAGACAGTCACCTTTCCTCTGAGTTCTGCGCCAGTCTTGGTTTCTGGGCTCACTTCGAATTTAGGAATTATCTTGTAAAGACCTTCAAGCACCTTTAGAGGACCATCAGAAACTCCAACCTGAACCTCTTTTCTACCATCGCCTCCTGCATCACCAACATTGATTGCGAGGATTTTCTTTCCAATGTCAACCGAAGCCAACTGTTTGAGGTCAGCCATGTGCAGGTTGTAGAAGTTGATCTTGAAGTCAGAAGTGGCAACAACAATCTCATCTTGATGGTCAGCATTGAGCTCTTCAATCCGGATTGATAGTGCCTTCACGTTCTCGAGTTTTGAGAACAGGTCCAGCTTGCTCTCTTCATTTCGATATATACGGATAGATCCATCGTGTGTTACAACGCCAAGCTCCATCTTCCGGTCACCAAGCACATCACCTGCAGCAACAGAAATAACTGGACTTGGTAGCTCAATGACCTCTATCTGTTCAACGGAGTGATTTCGTACCTTAAACACTCGCAAGGTACGGTCTCTATTTCCAGTCACGATTTCCTCGATCTCATCACCAATCACATCACATGTCCCAATTGCAATGGGCATGTCGTCGAGCTTGTGATTCACGAACTGTGTGATTTTGTTGTCAGTGTCCATTTGGAGAATTCTCAAGGTGGAGTCACTACCACCAACCATAATCTCATTCTTCTCATCACCTGTTACATCAGTGACGTAGACCGCTGTGACAAAACGGTCGACTGGAAACTGAGCTAAAAGTTCGAGTTGTCCACTGGGTGCATAACGGTAGACTTGGACTGTCCCAGCCTCTCCTGGTTTCTCTCCAGGTCCTATTGCACGGCCAACCACAAGCTCCATTTGTCCATCGTTATTTGCATCAGCAATCTTGATGGAGAGAATACTTCCTCCTACGTCATGCTGCGCAAGAAATGCTATCTCACTCTTATTAGCATCATAAAGGCGAAGGACACCGTCACGACCACCTGTGCATAGCTCAGCGGTACCATTACCAGTTACATCTCCGACTGCGATAGCGCTAGTACTCTCGTCATCTTCTATTTCGAACAGAACTTTAGGTGAACCCAAGTCAGCAACCTTCCTGTTGATTATGGCATATATGGTATTAACTATATTTTTAGTTCCTAGTACAGGTATTGATTGAATCAGGGCCCTTTTTTTACTTTGTTGGGTCAGCCTCCCCCTACTAATAGCGTGTCAACAGCATAGCATTTAACAGATTGAAGGTATCAAAATCCCTTGGTTCAAACAATGCCCAAGCTCTCGGTCCGAGATATCTCAAAGTCATACCCAAATGATGACTCAGGAGAAGTGGAAGTTCTTGATGCCATCTCTTTTGATGTCCATGATGGCGATTTGCTATGTTTAGTTGGACCGAGTGGATGTGGAAAAACTACTCTGTTGAAAATTATTGCCGGACTCTTAGCACCTGATGAGGGCAAGGTATTCATAGATGATAAAGAAGTTCAGCCAGGACACAACAGGGTTGGGTATATCTTTCAGCAAGAGTCACTGTTCCCGTGGAGAACGGTAAGGCAAAACATCCAGTTTGGACTTGAAATTGCGAATGTTGATAAATCTGAGATGAATGCTAGAGTGAATGACATCATCGAGATTGTGGGGATGGAGGGTCTTGAAGACAATTATCCTCATGAGATATCTGGGGGGCAAGCAAGAAAGACAGAGATGGCTCGAAGCCTTGTCGTATCACCAGATATTCTAGTTGCTGATGAAGCGTTCTCCAATCTAGATGCCCAAACTCGTAATTACCTTCAGGAAGAATTCCTAAGGATACAGAAAAGAACTGGATCGACAATTGTCTTTGTTACACATAATGTTGATGAAGCTGTCTTTATGGCGGACCATATTCTGATGATGAGTAATATTCCTGCGAAAATTCTGAAAGAGTACAAGATTGATATTCCAAAACCGAGGGTTAGGACATCACCAGAGTGTCTGGCATATCGTAGTGACATCCTTAGTCTTCTTAAGATCGAACAGGAAAAAGCAATGAGTCAGGCTAGACAGAAACAGTCTGCCTCCACTTGAGCAAACGTTTCTCGATGAATAAGAAGAAGAATGTGATGAGGAATCCGATAAGACCGATGAGAAGCATGCTTATGATCACAGCACCTGTACGGCCAATCTGTTGCATGATAAGAACAAGGTAGCCAAGGCCAAGACCACCCCCAATCATTTCTGCCGCAACAAGACACATCCAACCAATCCCGAATCCAATCCTAAGACCAGCGAATATTTCAGGCCCAGCAGAAGGCACGACAACCTTGGATAAGATTTGGAGCTCACTTGCACCAAAAGTCTTCGCGGAGTCTATATGAACGGGCTCAGTCCTTTTCACACCAGTTGTTGTATTTGTGAGAATGGGAAAGAATGCACCAATCCAGATAATGAACACTTGAGCTCCAAGCATGTTTCTGTAGAACATTAGGATGGCTAGGGGAATCCAAGCAATGGGAGGAATTGGTCGTATGGCTTCAACTACAGGACCAAGAACTGATTCGAAGAGGCGATACCGTCCTATAGCAATACCAAGAGGGATTGCTGTTACCATAGCAAAAGCGAAACCAATTACGACTCGTGTAAGACTCATTCTCACGTGGTCAATTAGGAAATAACCTTCACTGTCACCTTCAGTGATTAGTTGGATAAATGCAGTAAGAACCTCTTCTAAGGATGATCTAGAAATTGTAGAAATGAGATGCCACAGCAGAACAATCAATAAAACAGGAAGAATAATTCTAAGAAAAACGGTCCGAAATATATTATTCAAAGACTTCTGCTCATCTGGGATTTTTTCTGACGATTCGCCCGTACTTTCTCTCGTGGACATTCTTCTCAAGTAGGTTTGATTTTGTCTTACTTTTCTGTCTGTCGTTTTCTAACAACAAAGAAGAGGAACTTCAACATATGTTGTATTAATGAAACCATCAAGGAATTCTGGTATATTAGACGGTACATTATCGATCAAATCTTGTGAGATAAGGAATTCCAAGTACATCTCGATTCCAGTTACGTTCACATCATAGTCGAAAATAACTCGATTGAAGGCTGTTGTGACAGGTGTTTCATCCATCTCAAGCCAGTCAATGGCAATCGCGATGGCTTCAGTTGGGTGTGTTACAATCCAATCTGTTGCCTCTTGATGAATCTGTATCACTTCTTCAACAATATCAGGATGATCTGAGAGGAATGTGTTTTCTGCCGCGACAACACAACAAGGATGTCCTGGCCATATATCGCCAGATAATACCAATGGCACTGCTTTATTCTGATATTCAGCCAAAGCATTGAATGGTTCCCATGCAATGAACGCAGGGTTCTCTGGTGTAAGGGAATCAGCCATTAGGGATGGTTGTGTTGTTAGGGCGGTAATATTGGAATAGGTCAAACCTGACTGGTTGAGAGCCAATCTAAGAAGAAAGTTTTGAACAGTAGATGGTCCTGGTTGATATACTCCTTTTCCAACAAGGTCCGAAATGCTTGTCACATGACCTGCGTCAAATTCCGACTTTGAAACCATGATTGCAGAACCTTCCAAGTTTGCTGCGGCTAATATTGTAATCATGATGTCTTGGTTCAGACGTTTAGTAAGAGCTGGAGCTGCCCCTAAATACCCCATGTCGATTTGACCACCAGCGAATCCATCCATCTCTTGAGCCCCATTTCCATATTGAACTAATTCAACAACAATCCCTTCTCTTTCGAAATATCCATTTTCAAGAGCCACTCTCAACGCAAGCTGGTGAATGTCTTTTGAGAGATAACCAATTCTAACATCGGGTACGGGAGCAGGATTCCAGAACGCTACTATTGCGATGGAACCAAGGATAATTACAACTATACCGACTGCAACAACATGATTTCGTTCCATAGCTGGATTACCTCAGTGAAACAAGGTTTGAACCATATTTGAGGGTTGAGTTTTAGGATTCTCTTTCCATCAAATTGATTAGTTTGGATTTGTATTCTGATGACATGTCACTCCGAGACCGCATCCCTGACCAGCTAAAGATAGGGAACGAAGTGATTGCCATAACCATAGAAGATGACATTGCAGTGTATCCAACAAGTGACTACATCCTCCTTGAGATATCGCATAATGCCGGGAAAGTTAACATCCCCAAGATTGCAAACACACTTCGCGGTCTTGTTAAAGATGAAAAACAACTAGTAGCAATTCGTGGTTTTGGATTCAAAGGAATCGGGCTTGCTGTTCGGGTTGCACATGAATTAAAAATTCGAGAAAGCAAGTTTCTGTATCAGATGACTTTTGACACCTTTGATGCAACGGATCCAAAAACTGAACGACCAGTAACTAGTGTTCAAATCATAGTTATGCCACCTGAATGAATATACCCGGAGGAAAACATGGTGGATGAAAACAAACAGAATCCATCATTACTCAATGTGAAGCTATCCAAGATTCAGTTTCCTGAGGTTTGCCCTGTCTGTTTGGAAGAGCCCGAAGATCTTGTTTTTGTCACAATCACAGAGAAACAGCATGATGACTATCTGTCTAGTTCTTGGACAAAACAGAATGACAAAGTTTCAGTAGCGCTCAATGCTGCGAGTGGAGCGACGACATTCGCAATTCCCACTTGTATGAGGCACGGTAGTAAGAGTGTACGTTCATTGAAGACGAAATTAATTGCAGCTCTTGGGTTTTTTGTCCTATTTTATCCAATTCTATTCTTCCTTATCCAAATCAATATTGCATTGAGCTTTTCTCGTCCCTTAGTCCAGCCATTGTTAGGATTTCTGGGCTTGACAATATTCCTCATCCTAATACTGCTATATGGCTTATTTCCAAGAGCTTTGGAGAGAGCCATTCGTTTTCAACATGTAAGCCGTACGCGAGACTCGGTCTTTCTGTTGTTTACCAATTCAGAGTATCAAAGGCTGTTTATAGATCTCAATTCAATGAATGTAAACATTCAATCTGATACGAAATCCAAAACCTGAGATTAGTGCATTGGTAACCTTCAAGTGGGGTCATGCAATGTAAAAAAAAGTAGGTTACCGGAGGAATCTGACCTGAGAATGAAACCTGCTACAGTGGTCTTTGTAACAGTGCTAATGTTACTTCTATCAACTGTTGCAGGTGTGATGTTTTCATCCAACAAGACAAGTTCCAAATTCATAAGACTAGGCCCTATTGAACAGAGCATTAACGCGGAATATCAGACCAGTGAACCCATCATTGTTTCAAACAATTTTGAATTTGTATCGTTGGGTGCATCCGGAGTCGGGACACCCTCGGACCCATACACATTTGAGAATCTTCATATTGCAGACTCAAGTAGCTGCATTCAGGTCCAAGACACAACAGCCTATTTTGTAATTTTGAATTGCAAATTGGAATCAGGTGATTCAGCCCCAGCAATACTGTTTAGCAATGTAGAGAATGGTCGAGTGGAACAGTGCGAGATCAAAGGCGGCTCAAGTGGAATCGAACTAATTAACTCAGAAGGTTGCGTTATTCAAGAGAACATCATATACGACTGCTGGGATGGGATTTATCTCTACTATACTTCTACTAGCACTGCAACTGATAACACTATTCACAACAATAACAAAGGCATAGCTTTCAATCAATCAAACCATTCCCTTATACTCAATAACACAATCTATGCAAATCAAAGATATGGGATTGAAATTGCATTTTATTCCTATAATAACACAATCTATGGAAATTCAATAGGGTGGAACAACATTCAGGGATCGCTAGGAGAAAATGCATTTGATAGTGGTATGAACACCACCTTTGATAACGGAGCTAGTATTGGTAATTCCTGGTCTGATTATAATGAATCAGAAACATACATGATTCCGGGAACCGGAGGCTCTGTAGACCACTTCGCTCAACTTCTGGAGGATGATGTGAATCCCTATGTTCGTGCACTATTGGATGTAGCAATTGATGTTGATTCAGTTGGTAACACCTTGACTTGGACTGTATATGACAGATATCCTTCAGTCTACAGAATTGATCAAAATGAACAGCAAGTGGTCCGAGCTACTTGGGAGGGGAGAGAGATATCATATGGGCTTGACCATCTTCAGGTAGGAACCCACGCAATCACACTCATATTGGTCGATGGTGCAGGAAACACTGTTTCAGACGGGGTCTTCGTGTCAGTCATTTCTTTTATTTTGGGAGGTATAGGAACTGAGTTTGTAATGATTGCATCAGGTATAACTGTTGCTTGTTTTGTGATTATTGTAATTTTCATAAAGAGACTCACTTAACAAAAATTATCGTTCATGCAAGATGCCTTTCCGACTCAACACTAGTATCATTGTCAGCTAGAACATTCCAATCAATTCCTATAGATCTGCATTAAGTTTCAGAGATTGTAGATTATGGAACTGGAGCAGTTTGAAGCTATTCTATGGGTAGATTGTAGGAAATTAAAAGTTCAAAGTATAGGTCTTATCAGGAGGTTAGAAACTTGAGAATGAGGCAAATGGGAGTCGCATTTTTATCATTGTTGATGATAATGCAATCATCTGTCGGCAGCCTTTTTGTTAAATCAAATAATTCAGACTTGGAATCGATTATTGTGGCACCAACACAAACTAGTGATATGACTCAACACCAAAGAGCTACTCCTTTACATATCAGGGATAATTCGGATTTTGCACTCTACGGAGCAACTGGGATTGGAACTCCTTCAAATCCTTACAGATTAGTGAATCTAGAATTCATGTCAAATCTCACATGTATAATTATAGAGAACACAACAGCTCACTTTTCCATTTCCAATTGCATATTAGAAACAAGAGGTCAGCAGGATACCATATTGTTTTCAAATGTAGAAAATGGTAGAGTGGAGAATTGCGAAATCAAGAGAGGAGTAAATGGCATCAGCATCACTGACTCGCATAATATTGTGATGGAGTCCAGCTTAATCCATAGCTCACGATTTGGAATATACTTGAAAGGGACATCGAATTCAACTATTGTTTGTTGCAACTCATTCTATAATAATCGAGGAGTAGTCTTGGATGAATCAAACCATTGTAAGATACTCAATAACAAAATCTATGGAAACTGGTATCATGGGATAGAGCTCTCTTCGTCTTGTCATAACAATTCAATATATGGAAATTCAATTGGCTGGAATGGTGCATCGAGTCAATATTGGTACAATGCCATAGATGATGGAGAGGATAACTTCTTCGATGACAATATTTCAATTGGTAATTACTGGTCAGATTTCAATGAATTAGAAGAATATATGATTTCAGGAGATGCAAATTCTGTTGATTCATTCGCGCAGTTACTTGAAGATTATACATCCCCCATTCTAGTTCCACTAAACGATATTGAAATTAAACATGAGAGCGTTGGCAACAAATTGACATGGCTAGTTTATGATGAGTATCCAAGATTTTACCGAATTCGAGAAAATCAAGTGAACCTTATAATTTCCGTGTGGCTTGGAGGAAACATATCTGTTAGTTTAGATCAGTTAAGTGTGGGCGTTCATACAATAACTATTACCATATACGATGGTGCAAACAATGAGGCTTCGGATGAAGTTCTCGTTACAGTGCTTCCCTTCGTTCTTAGTGATATGGGATCAAAAAATGTCATAATTGCATCGGGAATCACTATAGTCAGTCTTGTGCTCAGTATTACTCTCATTAAGAGATTGTCTTGACAGAGGGTACTAATTTTTGATCATTTTGCGTTGAGAGTAACCCTATTAATACTCTCTACATCGTAAATTGTGAATTTCCGTTCAGAACCGAGATCGACCGGTAAGAAATTCGATTTGCAAAGTGTTCTCCTCCCGTTCGAAATCAAAGCTGGAGGGCTGTCGATCCATATGCTCTGCATGTACTCTCCAGCTATACTTTTCAGCCCATGCCAGTAAATAAATAAGCACCCCTCAGCGAGCCTCCCGTGTAGCTTCTCCCAATGAAGGTGAGATTGAAAATGTCTTACGATTTTGCAAAAGGCATAACTGAGTTTCGCTGGCATGGTCGTGGTGGCCAAGGCGTGGTCACTAGTAACCAGATGCTTGGCAAAGCTGCCCTTGCTGAAGGCAATTATATCCAAGCCTTTCCGGAGTTTGGTCCTGAAAGAACAGGGGCTCCTGTAAGGGCATTCTTGAGAGTTAGTAAACAGCCCATTCAGGTCTATGCACAGGTATACAATCCCGATGTTGTGGTCTGCATTGATCCAACACTTATCGAGGTCGTAAATGTTGCTGAGGGGCTTAAAGAAAATGGCACTCTTGTCGTCAACACGAGCAATGAACCACAGACAATCAGAAACAAGTTTGGGTTCAAAGGTGGGAAGGTAGTCACCGTCGATGCAAGCTCTATCGCAATGGAGGTAATGGGTCGGCCATTCTATAATATGCCCACGATGGCTGCAGCTGTTAAGGTCACAGGTATTGTAGCTGTTGACACTGTTGTCAACGAGGTCCTTGAGCGGTATCCTGGCAAGGTTGGCGACCTAAACAAGGTTGCAATTGAGAGAGCAGTCAAGGAGGCTAAGGTCGGATGAGCGAGAAATACAACGAGATTCCGATTGCTGGCAATATTATCGAGCCTGGCAATTCAATGAGGTACAAGACTGGCGGCTGGCGCGCTGAAAAGCCCATTCATAGCGATGAGAAGTGCCTTTGGATAAAGAACGGCACCTGCGGGCGATGCTGGATCTTTTGCCCTGACAACGCAGTTGTATTGACTGAGAAGAACGGAAAGTACTCCTATGCATACAATTACGATTACTGCAAAGGATGTGGGATATGTGCAAGAGAGTGTCCAACTGAATCAATCCATATGGAGAGTGAAAGTAAATGAGTGTGCCAAAAGAAAAGATCACAATAGAGGGTTTGACTGGTGATGCTGCCATTGCGCATGCACTAAAACAAGCAGACCTTGACGTTCTAGCAGCTTATCCAATCACTCCCCAGACCATCATCGTGGAGGACTACCAGAAATTTGCAGCAGATGGTGAGGTCAAAGCCCGAGTCATCCCTGTAGAGTCCGAGCATTCAGCAATGAGTGCGTGTGTTGGAGCTTCTGCAGTTGGAGGCCGTGTCGCGACTGCATCTGCTTCGGCGGGATTAGCACTTATGTGGGAGATTCTCTACTGCGCGGCCTCGATGAGGATGCCTATTGTCTTCACTGTGGCTAACCGCGCACTCTCAGCCCCAATCAATATCCATAATGATCATTCAGATGGTATGGGAATGCGCGACAGTGGATTCATCCAACTCTACTGCCAGAGCTCCCAAGAGGCATACGACACAACAATCATGGCTTTCAAGCTAGCTGAGCGACATGATGTATTGCTTCCTGTGATGGTCGGGATTGATGGCTTCATTGTGAGTCACAATGTAGAACGGGTTGAGATGCTTCCTGATGATGTTGTGCAGAAGTTCCTCGGAGTACGAGTGCCGTTCATCTCACTTGATCCTGACAATCCAATAACCATGGGACCATTAGCACTCACTGATTACTACTTCGAATTTAAGGAACAACAGGATGAGGCAATCATGGGCGTTCCAAAGGCTTACGAAGAGGTCGAGGCGGAGTTCTCCAAACTCACTGGTCGTAAGTACGGTCTCTTTGAAACCTACAAGACCAAAGATGCAGACATTATCATAATCGCAATGAGCTCCATGGGAGGAACAGCCAAGGTTGTAGCTGATGCGATGCGTGAGAAAGGAGACAAAGTTGGTGTCATACGACTCAAGATGTTTAGACCATTTCCAACAAAGGAAATCGCTAAGGCGATTGGAAAAGCAAAAGCTGTGGCAGTCTTTGAGAAAGCAATGTCATTTGGAGCAGCCACACATCCTTTGGCTCTGGAGGTCAGAACAGCCCTCTATGATGCTAAGGAGAGACCGATGATAGCAGACTTTGTGGTTGGACTTGGTGGTCGAGATGTTCCGCCAATAACATTTGTCGAAGGCGTCGAGAAGACAAAGGAGTACCTCAAGAAAGGAAAAGCTCCTATGTACGAAACCTTGGGGGTGCGTAAGTAATGAGTGACAAACCAGCAGTTTCAATCAAAGATATGCTCCAGCGAGAAACTATTCTGAGTTCTGGACACAGGATGTGTGCTGGGTGTGGTGCGCCGCCTGTAATCAAACTCATGGGCATGGCTCTTCGAGGACCCACAATTGTCTGTAACAACACTGGTTGTCTTGAGGTTGCTACAACAATCTATCCGTACACAGCGTGGAAGGTCCCTTGGATCCATGTAGCCTTCGAAAATGCAGCAGCTGTTGCGTCAGGAGCTGTAGAAGCCATTAATGCAATGCGTGAGAAGGGTCGGTATAAGCACGAGCATGTTGATGTCATTGCTCTAGGAGGCGATGGCTCATCATTTGACATCGGATTTGGAGCAATCAGTGGTGCGCTTGAACGAGGTCACGACTTTGTCTACATGTGCTATGACAATGGGGCCTATCAAAACACTGGAATTCAGCGATCAGGAGCCACCTTCCCGGGTCAAGAGACCACTACATCATGGGCGGGTAATGTGATTCCAGGAAAGCTTGAACGTAAGAAGCCACTCGCACAGATTGTTGCTGCCCACAAGATTCCCTATGTTGCCACTGCAGAAGCTTCCAACTATCGCGACTTCATTACCAAGTTCCGAAAGGCTCTGGAGGTTGAAGGCTCGGCGTTCGTGCACGCATTTTCACCATGTCCCAGAGGCTGGCGATCAGCCACCGGGGACAGCATCTCACTGTCCAAGCTTGCCGTGGAAACGGGGCTCCATCCACTCTCTGAGGTCATTGATGGTGAGGAATGGATCATGTCAGCACCAAGCAAGCGAGTCGCAGAGGCAGGTCTCAAGCCAGTGGACGAGTACTTCAAGACTCAAGGACAGTTCAAGCACCTCTTCAGACCCGAGTGGGAAGACTTCAGAAAGAGGATTCAGGAGCAGGTCAACCATGACTGGGAGCTCTTGAAGAAGCGTTGTGGAGTTGAATAACTCTTTCTAGGAGCACGTAGGTGCTCCTTTTCTTCTCTTTTTGCCGATGCATATATCTGGGTGAACATTTGTTAGTTTCTGTTGCTTCAAGGTGTTCTCTGATGAAGGCGATAATGTACGACCTCAAAATCA